>CBDHDC010000001.1:0-90703 GCA_965261195.1 Dehalococcoidia bacterium
CGGCGAAATCGGCGTCCCGGAACAGCCGGCCCCGCAGCGACGCCAATACGCCATAGAAGCTTTCCCGCCCCACGTGGTCCAGGTACAGCCGGTCCGCTTCCCAGAGTCCCCTCTGGTCCGATCGCTCTCCCAGCATTCTCAGCCCTCGCTATGCTTGTTGACTCCAAGTATAGCCGCTGACCCGGCTGCCGCCACTTTCCGGCCAGATTTCTAGGACGCCAGGCTGCCCAACCAAATTAACATAATGGGCCTTGTGGAACCAAATCGGGTGTCAATAAGATCGGTGCCCCGGTATCATGGACATCCCAATCATCTCCTGCAGGTCTACTCCGCGAGCGATCCTGATAAGTCAGCAAAAGAGGCCCCAGTATGACAACAAGCGATCCCACCGGTGCAGTAAGTAACCGATTGGAGGACATACTGCGAAAGATCAGCGAAATCGCCCAGAAATCTGCTGGTGGCGGTTACATTTTCCGTGGAGAAAACGCTTGCTACGCCGAGGTGTCATCGGGTCTTTACCGCGAGTACGAAGACCTAGCGGTAGATGACCTCAGGATCGAGTTCATCCAACAAGACATTGTGTGTGAAGCTAAGCGCTTCACCATCGAAACTGATGACGTAAAGATCCTCGATCAACTTCAGCATTTTGGGTACCAGACTAATCTGATCGACTTCACCACTGATTACCTGATCGCTCTCTTTTTCTCGTGCGATGGTCATTTCGACCAAGATGGTAGGGTAGTCCTACTCCGCAGAGAGTCTGTCCCGACCAGGGTCCCCCAAAGTCCTGTCAATCGCGTCATCGCGCAAAAGAGTGTTTTCGTTATGCCTCCCACCGGGGTTGTCGAACCCGACGATATTATCCAAATCCCGGCTGATTTGAAACAGCCTATCTGGAGTTACCTACGGGATTGTCACGGTATATCTACTGAAACGATATACAACGACCTCTATGGCTTCATCAGGCACCAAGTCGTCCACCCAAGCTACTATGCGAAGTTCTGCAAGGGATTAGCGTATCACTACGCGCATGATTACCTGAACGCCATTGAGCAGTACACTGGATCCATTGAACTCGGCCCTCCGATATACATCAATTTCGTCAACCGCGGCGACGTCTATCATCAGTTGGAAAAATATGACCTTGCTATTCAGGACCTCGACAAGGCGATTGAGCTGAATCCGAATGAGCCAGCGGCTTACCATAACCGGGGCAATGCCTACGGGCGCAAAGGTGAAATAGAGCGGGCGATTGCCGATTTCAACCGGGCGATTGAACTGAACCCGCGTCATGCTAAGGCTCATCTCAACCGTGGTGTTGCTTACGCCCAGCGTGGAGATATCGCCGAAGCCATGCAAGATTACGACAGCGCGATTGATCTCGACCCAAGTGAGGTGACTGCCTACTGCCATCGTGGGTTGGCTTACGGTCAGCAGGGCGAAGTCGAACGTGCCATTGAGGGCTTTACCACCGCAATCTCACTGGACCCCAATTGTATCCTCGCCTACATCAATCGCGGAAATGCCCGCCTTATCAACGGCGAACTTGAACTTGCCATTCAGGACTGTACCGCCGCGATCCGACTCGAACCGAATAGCCCCATCGCTCATTTCAATCGTGGGTTAGGCGAACTGTTCTTTTCCTGTTACGGAGAGGCCAAGCGGGACCTACGTGCTGCACAAGACCTCGGGTACGGTGTGGCTACCTCGTTTCATTGTGAGTATGGAACCATCACGGACATAGAGGGAAAGTATGATATCCGAGTTCCGGCCGACATCGCAGCGATGCTTGTGCCAACGAGCGGATGAGATCTGTCCAACAGTCAAAGGTCATCTACCATGCTCTGCATACGGCACTGGGACCAGCAGAGGTAAGCCAATTTCAGGGCCAGGGTCCAGTCGTACGCGCAGACGGGGAAGCAGGCTAAGCCCGAATCCACCGATGGACACGGATGGACGGCGTGAGGACACTGGAAGGGGGGAGGAAGTTACAGAAGCGATGGTCCGGGCTCGAATTCGGGTAGATGGGAGGTTGGGCGGCGGTCTGCAGGCGCTTTTGGGGGCGCCGATGGCGGCCTGCAGTGGCTGTGGTGAGGGAGATGGCGGGATAGGACACGGCGAGAGGCGCTCGCGGACCGAGATGGCGCGAGTTGGCGGGGACGTTCAGTTGACAGGATGGCGGGTCAGTTGCAGACGGGTCGTCAAGCTGGGAGTGGAATCGCTCGCAGCCGGGCCAAGGCGCGACTGAACTGGGTTTCCCAAGGCCAGCGCTGTGGCAGATGCAGGGTGAGGCGGCGTGCCGAACGGGTGAGCCGCCCGGCCAGGGCGAAGAACCGCCGCCGGAGGGTCTTGGTGGTCACGATCCGCTCACCCAGGCCGATGCGGGCGGTCCAGCGGGCCAGGTTGTGCGCCATCACCTGTACCGCCAGCCAGGCGCCGTTGGCAGCGAAGCGGCCCGAGGGGAGATGGTTCAACCCGACGCCGTACTTCAGGTCTCGAATGGCGTTCTCGATCTCGGCGTGGCGGCGATGGTCAGCCTCCAGTTCCAGCATCTCCCCGTCCCGGTTGGTGATGAAGCCGTGATAGCTGTAGGTGGCGACGAGGGCCAGTTGGGAACCGGGCGTGGGCTTCACCCGCCGGACGATGAGCCGCACCGGCGCGGCGTCGGGCTCACTCTGGAAGGGGGTGTAGGTGGTCTCGGCCACATCGGCGGCGCCGTCCATACAGTAAGGAACCGGCGTCCAGGCATCTTCGGGTATCGCCTCGATGAGATTGTGCAGGCTTTTGTGCTGGCGGATGGTGATGGAGCAGCGCACGTCCATCCGGCGGCAGACGGCGGCCACGGCGTGGGTATAGAAGCCGCTGTCGGCCCGCATGGTGAGTTGCCCCCTGGCCCCGGCATGGCGCACCCGCCCCACCGTCTCACGCAGGAAGTGGGCGGCGCCGCGGGCGGTGTTGGCCCGGCCCTCGCGCAGCCGGGACATCAGCACGTCGCCGGTTCCGGCGGCGACGGCCAGCAGCGGGTGATAGCCACGGACGCCGGTGTAGCCGTGGTGGCGGGGCCCTCCTTGGCCAGTCCGCAGGTCTCGCAGATCGTCGAATCAAGGTCGATGGTGAATGGCGCGTCGCCCGGTCCTGCTCCGGCCTGCCATGCCCGGGCCAGCAGCTCGCGGCTCACCCGGTCCAACTGACGGACATGGCCCCACCTGAAGCTGCGCAGGAAGGTGCCCAGGGTGGAGGGCGCCTTAACCACACTGCCGAGAGCGCAGGCTGTCCTGCCGGTGCGCAACGCATCGGCGTCGTCGATGCAGTCGCCCCCAGCCAGCGCAGATGCCACCAGCGTCATCATCTTGTCGCCGGTGTTGGCTCGGCCTGGGGCCCGGCCCAGGTCCAGGCGCCGGTCAACCAGTTGGGGCAGGCCCAGGCGCAAGGCCAACGTGGCGGGAAGGATCAGCCCGGCATTGTTGACCAGGCGGTGGTCGTCGAAGGCGATACGGATGCGGTCGGGGTGGTGGCGTGGTAGCATCTGTTGGGTGCTCCTTCTCTGGGGTCGGTTTTCTGTTTCAAAACCATTATCCCAGAAGCACGGGAGCACCTTCTTACCGCTTCAGGTCGCTGACCCGACGCCCTCCTTCGGTAGATTCGGGCTAAAGGAGAGAGTCGGCAGCTTTCTCGCCGGTCTGGCCGGACGGAAAGAAGAGGTCAAACACCGCTGCCGCACCGTCCTGCAATCAAGGGCGGACACCCTGCTGCGCGACTCCCACACCGACTCTCGACACCCCGAAAATGCACATCCCACCTTGGCTTTAGTTTAGCTCCAGCAGAACAGAACTGCACTGGAACTATCCACACAGCCCCAGAATCCACCAGGAGAGAATCCAATGCAACAGGAAGACGGACCGGGCCGCATTGCCGGAGATACCTTCGCGATAACCGAGCACCAAGAAGATGAACCAGCCGGCACTGCTGGAGATCTCCCTGCGAGAGCCACGCACCAGGAAGATCCACCGGAACACACCGCTGGCGAGCCCCTTGCGGACACCGAACAGGAGGAAGGTCAACCCGCCGCCGGAGAGCCCCTTGTAGACACCGAGCAACAGGAAGGTCAGCCGGCCACCGGGGGTCCCCTTGTAGACACCGAGCAACAGACCGCCCAGCAACCCCAGACGTTGGCCACCCACATCCAGGAGCACGAAAACATCGAGGTCGTCGCCCAGGACCGGGCCGACGCGGTGATAGAAAGAATCCGGCGGCAAACCGACTCCGCCTACCACTTCGCGTTCGACAAGGCCATCAGGGAAATCCGGTCCGACCAGAACCGGAACTTCGACCGAAAGCTCGAGGAGACCATCGAGCAGTTCAGGCAGACCCTGGAAGGACTCACCCGCCAGCACACCAACGGGCTCCAAGACTTGGGATCTGCCGCCCGGGAGAACCAGGACCGGCATGACCGCCAGATGGACCTGCTCCAGTCCGAGATTGACCGGAACCGGCAGGAAGCCGAGCAGCACCAGGAAGAACTGGTCAAAGCCCATATCCAGAAGCTCACCACCGCTGCCGAGGACTCTAAAAAAGAAAGTGCAGAACAACTCCGGCAGTACACCCAGATATGTTCCGAAACCGCAGTGAACCTTACCGAAAGGCTGGACGAAGCGATCAAGAAGAACTCAGGGATGATCGACTCGAAGCTCAGGGAACATCGGACTGCGGTCGGCCGGGAACAGCGGCAGAAGACCGAAGAGGCCATCGCAGCCGCCGAGGCCAAGTGGAAGAAGAGGTCCGCGGCGCTTCTCGTAGTCGCCCTGACGGCATCAGCCATCGCGGCCGCCGCGTTGGTCACGGCAGTCCTTTGAGTACGGCAGAACCAATCAGGCTCAGAACAGCCGGCCTGAGTGACCTCGATGCCAACCTGCGGGACGCGGTACGCCAACCACTTCGGACTGACCCAGGTTGATCTCGACCGGCACCGGCCCTACACCCGGGTCATCCAGGCCGCTATCCTCCGGGTGGTAACGGAGTGGATCACCCCGGACCGCCAGGGCGTCCGGGGCAAACTCCCGTTCAACCTCATGAAGTCCGAGAAACTGGGCTGGACCATCCAGGGCGTGGAATACCTGTAGACCGTGGTGCGCCGGGAGTGGGGCGGTGTGAATAATCGGGAATGTCAGGCCAAGAAAAGGGCGCCTACCAAGGGCCGGTAGACCTGCCGGTCCACCCATTGTCCCAAGAGACCGCTGAAGGATCGCAGTAGATTAGCAATCTCCTGCCCCACCCCATAGTGCAACATAAGGAGAGACCCCTCCCGGTGGTTTGTATGTTGACAGTCCCCTTCCTCCTGAAGGGGTCTTCTTATTGCCCGGTTTTCCTATCCCAATTTACGCGGGTTTCCTAAACTCCAGGATGACTCATATCGGTTTGGGTTTCACCCCGAGCCTCCCCCTTGACCGAGGAGGGAGCATGGATTCCCGCCTGTTAGAGGAGGACGGTACGGTTCAGAGTGACAGGGAAGGGCCAAGGTGGGGGTTATTCTTCCACGGCATGGGCGGCGGAGAGGAAGTCGGCGTCGGCGAAATCTGTGAAGCGGTCGGGGAGGAATTGGCCCATGTCCGAGACGACCCGGGTTGAACCACGGCAGATATAGTCGGCGATGATGCGGCCAGTGACGGGCCCTAAGTGGATGCCCTTTGGTGGTGTGGCCGGTTGCCAAGAGGACGCCTTCTCGACCGGGGACCGGGCCGATGATGGGTTTGCTGTCGGGACTCAGGGGTCGGGAACCGGCAAGCTGCTGGACCAACTCGGCCCGCTCCAGGTCGGGAAAGACATCTATGGCCCGCCGGAGGATTTCCAACCGGGCAGTTTCGGTGGGCTGGCGGTCAAACTCTTCGCCCCAGAAAAGCTCTTTCTGGTCATAGTCCCGGCCGCCGGTGCTGCCGACGCTGGTGAAGCCGTCCATCCGGCTGACCATGTGACCGCGCTTGGGAGAGCTGATCAACACCGGAAGAGGTTGGCCGGGGTATTTGAGCAAAAGGCGCTCTCCCTTCATGGGCCGGACAGGAACGGGGAAGCCCAGCCAGGGAGTGAAGGCCCTGCTCCAGGTGCCGGCGGCCACTACCACCGTGCCGCAGTGTATGTCTTCGGAGGCGGTCTTGACGCCGGAAATCGTGGGGCCACTGGTGACAAGACCGGTCACTTCCCGGTAAAGGATGTTGGCGCCCTTGAGTTCGGCGCCCCGGCCCAAGGCCAGGTTAAGGCGGTAGCTGTCCAACTGGGCAGACTCGTCCTCATACACGGCGCCGATGATGGAGGGGGAGAGGCGGGGTTCGATGGAACGGACTTCCCGGGCGTCGATCCAGTGCATTTTGACGTGGGGTTGCTGCCAGACCATCAAGCTTTTGATTAGACCGGCCTCTTCGTCGTCCAGAGCCAACCGGAGAGAAGGACGACGCTGGTAGAGCAGGTCCATGCCGGTGGCGTGAGCGGAGGCCCCGCTGCCGATGGCTTCCCGCTCCAGGAGGGTCACGTTGACGCCTTCCCGGGCCAGGTAATAGGCGACCGAGCAACCGACCACACCGGCGCCAATTACAACTACGTCCGCAGTTTTAACCAAACTCTTGCCCTCCCACGGGAGTTTTCGGGATTATCCCTGTGGGTTGCAGAAGTGTCAAATGGGGAGGTGTTATTAACATGGATTGACAGGATGTACGGGATGGGTGCTTGCCCCTACCCATGTCACCACGTCATCCTGGAGATCCCTCATTGCACCCCGAATCATTTCCCCATACCACCCTGAGCAAAGGGAAGTGTCGTTGCTCAGGAATTCTGTCAATGCAAATCGCCAGCGGATTCATCAGTCCGAGGGTTTGGTGATGAGCTGGGAGAGTGGTCTGGAGCCGTGGTTGTGCGGGCGGTTGGTAGGCCGGGTCAAGGCGCGCCGGCCTACTGGTGCACGGTGTCGGGGGAGACGCCCAGTTGGCGTACGATCTCGCGGAGGGTGAGTCCCTGGGGCCTGGCATGTTGCACCGCTTTCCAGAGCATTGGCTACCTCGCCGCCCTTCTTGCCACTTCCAGTTTTCCGTCGATTGTCGACTCGCGCTAGTGTTGTTAAGTTGGAGTCATCTTGCCGCACCAACATTAGTGGCGTGAATGCCAAAGGGCCCGGCAACCAAGCCGGGCCCGCCCCGATGTTTCCTGCGGTGCTGTTCCTGGGGAGTCGGGACCGTCCTAAACCAAAGCCAAGGTGGGATGTGCATTACGGGGGTCTTGAAGACGACCGAGAGGACTCCACGGCACCTCATAACACCTTTAGGCCCCAAATGGGTGGCCACCGACAGTGCGATCTAAACTAAAGCCAAGGTGGGATCTACATTTTTGAGGTGATGAGGGCAGGTCAGCGCTGCCAAGTAAAGCTCTCCCGTCCACACATTGAAGTCAGTCAGTCCCCGTCACCGGGTATCCTTCGAATGCGCATTTCACCTTGGCTTTGGTTTAGAACGCCCGAAAAGAGCAAGTCCCCCGAGACGCGCCATGCGCACCACAGAGAGTTTTGCAATTTTCTACAGAAACGCGTGGTTGATAGTTATTGCCTTATAGTATAGTATATATTGTGAACGCTGGGGTAGACGGGACACCCCAGTCGTTGCGAACCGAGGGGTGCCAAGCCCGTCAGCACCGGAGGTGGGAAGTGGTTTCGCTGATCACGCTGAACCATAGATGGCAGGGTGACATGGTTGGCCCGGTGGGTGACGCTGCCTCGGCCTGATTCGTTTCCCGCAATCAGAGCCGCCCTGAGAACAGGCAGAGTTGCTGACCGGGCCGCCAACCGGCATTCGGGTTTCCCGCCAGGGAATGGCCGAGCCGATACCGAACGCCAGCCAGGCGCCGATGAATGGTCGGCGCCTGGCTCTTTTTACGAGTGATCTTCCTGGCATTCGTGGTCAGCTGCCTCCGGCATCACGTCCGCCGGTGAGACTGACCGTACAGGCCGAAACCTGGCCACCGTAGGGGGCCGTCCTGATGGGACGATCGGTTCAGACCCAGGGCCGGCGCTTGGATGTGGACTTGATGGATTCCGGAGCGGGCAGGCCCTGTTGTTCCAGGAGCATGAGGATCATGTTTTCACCGGCGCGAAGCCCCAGCCGATCGCCCTGGCTGGAAACAGCCCTCATTCCAGCCGGTGGCTGGAAACTCCCCCATTTGTAGCTGAGGGGGTGGCTGGAAAACCCAATTTATTTCTCCCCGGCAGGACGGTATACTTTTGCCCATTCCAGCCAGGGGTGCAGCGGGATGACGCTCTACGGTTACGCCCGGGTCTCGGTGAGAGAGCCGGAGGATAAGAATCTGGACTGCAGGTGGAGTGGCTGGTCCGCGCCGGCTGCTCCCTGGGCCATATTCGAGCCGAGGAAGCCAGCGGGGCCAGGAACGACCGCGGCGGCCTCCTGGAACTGCTGGACCTGGTGGTCGAGGGAGACACCCTTGCCTCTCTGCCCCATCGCTGAGGCTCTCTTACCTCTTCGCTGACCACGGCATCCACAAGGACCTGATTTTCACCGATGCGGCCAGCGGTCAGACCAAGGATCGCCCGGGCTGGCGTGACCTGATGAACCGGTTCAGCCGGCACTTCAAGGTAGAGGTACAGATTCAGACGGAGCTGACCGCGCGCGACATCGGCTGCTTACGCCACCCTTCACGGACTTCCTTCATGGCGATGGACGTCGACAAGCATATACGCCTGCTGTTGTCCCGTCCCTCTGGTACTATAGGGATCGACAGCCAAGAGACCCAGTGCAGTTTAGCCAATTGGATATCGCAGTATTGACCACATTTCCGGAGGCGGCATGGAAAAAAACGAACTGGTTCAGCCCACCGCAGTGGAGCCTCGTGCGGGTTACTGCATCTGGATCAGCTACGCGGACGGACCCGCAGGAGAGGTCGATTTGTCGCATCTGGCTGGCCGGGGCGTCTTCGCAGCCTGGAACGACCGGGCCCACTTCGAAAAAGTACACATCACGGAACACCGTTCGATCGCCTGGGACGACGAAATCGAACTGTGCCCGGATGCCCTCTACCTGCAGCTCACCGGCTTGAGCGTGGAAGAGCTTATGCCGGGAGCCCGCCCGGTGCAAGCGGATGCCTGAGGTATGCCGCTTCTATGGCATCGTGATCAGCATCTACTACAACGACCATGGGCCGCCGCACTTTCACGCCCGATACGGGAGCGACCAGGCGATGATCGCCATGGACAACCTGACGGTGTTGCAGGGCCGTCTCCCGCCGCGCGCCCACGGGTTGGTCATCGAATGGGCCGCCAGACGCAATCCTGAACTCAGGGCCGCCTGGGCCACTGCCAGAAGGATGGATCCCATGGGCAGTATCGCCCCGCTGGACTGAGTTCGCCGCCGCCGCATATCGGTCGGATCATCAGTGGAGCGGGCTGCGGGGTATGCCCGCTGCGGTCCCAGTGCCTGGCAGGGTCATTGGGGTTGGGACGAACGGTGCAACTGCACCCGCAGGAAGCGCTGTTGCAGCAGGTCCGGGCCCTGCAGCAGAGTGAAGCCTTGAGCGAGTACCGGCAGCGCCGGGTGGTGGTGGAACACCGGCTGGCGCGGCTGGTCCAACTGGGAATCCGCCAGTCCCGCTACTTCGGCCGCATCAAAACCCGGTTCCAGTTGTACCTGGCCGCCACGGTGGCGAACCTGACCCTAGTGGCCGCCAAAGCCGGCACGACGGGAGAAACCGGCCACGGCCCCAGCGCCGGCAGCGCCCTGGGCCGCTGGCATGGGCAACTCCGCCGCCAATACCGGGACCGCGTGGCTCGGGCAAATTCGGACCCTCACTTTGCTCGCGTCGGCATTACTGCCCAAATCATTCTACCCAACAAGGGGTTTCCGTCCGAATTTCTAGGCTGGAGTCTGAAACTCCAAGGAGCTGAATTGACTGCGGGAGAACGAATACTAATAACCGGTGCGGCCGGCTTCGCTGGCTCCCGGTTGACCGAGGCTCTGTTGAACCTGGGCTATTCCGTTACCGGACTGGACGTGGCCGCACCGAACCACGCCGAGGCGTTACGGCGGCAGTTGTCCCACCTTGATTTCCGCTACCTCTGGAAGAGCATCCAGGACATCCAACCCGGGGACGTTGCGGGGCATTCGGTGGTGGCCCACCTGGCCGCCCAGCCGGACACTCCCCTCGCTTTCGAGTCGCCCCGCTACACCGTGATGCAGAACGTAGCGGGAACCGTGGAGGTGCTGGAGGCGGTGCGCCGTGCGGGAGGAGTTTCCAAGGTCATCTTCGCCGGCTCAGGGAACGAGGTTGGGAGACCAGACTACATTCCCATGGACGAGGACCATCCGCTCACTCCCCACAACCCCTACGGGTTCTCCAAGGCGGCGGGGGAACTGGCCATGTGGGCCTGGTACCGAGCCTACGGAGTACCGGCGGTCATCCTGTCCACCGGCGTGGTGGTCGGACCGGGCATGCGCCGGGAGGTTTTCATCTTCAAGTGGCTTTGGAACGCCCTGCATGGCCATCCCATCGTGGTGGAGGGCGGTCAGCAGACCCGGGACGTGACCTTCATCGACGACGTGGCGGAAGCGTGGGTGAGGGTCATCCAAGCCCCTCCGGACGTCGTCGCCGGGCAGAAGTTCTACGTCGGATGCGGAGAGGAAATCACGGTGGAGGACCTGGCCGTCATGTGCCGTAACACCACCGGTGCCGGCGTCCCAATCGAATACGTTGACTACCGCCCCGGGGAGGAGGGGCAGAGGGAGGCATTCAGCACCGACAAGGCGCGCCGGGTGCTGGGCTACAGCGCCAGGACCTCCGCGTCCGAGGCCATACGCCTAACCGCCGATTGGGCCCGAACCCTGGTCGAGACCCCGCCAGGAGAAGTGGAGCCGCCCGTCCCATCTCCATAAGAGGAGGCCGTCCAGGTAGGCGGGCCAGGCAAAATCATCGACCCCCAGCCGGAAAAGGTGGCCGACGGCCACCGCAGGATGGCATCGTGGGTGACATGTATCTGCAGCCGCCCGTTCCGGCGCAGGCCGCCGGAAACCATGTCCAGCAGCAACCCCACTCCCTCGCCAGTGGGTCTCATCCCCGGAGGCGGCGGGCCGTCGGACAGCTGGCGCCGCACAAGTTCCCGGATGCCGGTCTCCAGGAAAAGAGGGCCGCAAACCGACGCATCGGTCACGAAGGGGCCGTGGTCTCCCAGGAGGCGGTCGTGGACGGGCCCGGCTTCCCACCCTGCGCCACGAGCGATGGCGCTGGCGGTGTCGGTACAACGGGAGAGGGGACTGGACCTGATCCCGGATGGGTACCGTATCGACAGCAGCGACCCCAGCCCCTCCGCCGCTGCGACTCCCCCGGACGTCAGGCGAACGTCCTCTCCGAAGGTTCCCGGTGGGATCGCCTCACGCTCGGCGTGCCGGAGGACCAGGGCGGCATCGGCCTCCGGCGGTACCGAAGCCAGCCGCCCGGCAATGGAGGCCACTGCGCCGGGCAGGCTCACGCCGCCCTCGCCCGGATGACGGAGCTCACGCCATCCGTCACCGCCACGTCCAGAATTTCAAACCCGGCGCCTGCCAGCAACTCGTGAAACTGTCGGGCAGACCGCTCGGCCCCGCCGGTGGTCACCAGCATGTTCAGGTCCAGCAGGCCGCCGGCGGCGGAGGACTCGTCCAGCACCATCTCCACCACGTAGAGGGAGCCGCCCCGGGGCATGGCCTCCCGGGCCCGCTCAAGTATCCTGGCCGCGGCGCTGTCGGGCCAGTCGTGGAGGACCCGGGCCAGCACCACCGCGTCCGACTCCACCGGCCACCGGCTGAAGAGGTCTCCGGCGATGAAGCTGCAGCGTCCGGCGACGTCCTCCGGCGCCTCCGTCTCCCGCACCACCTCGGGACGGTCCATGACGGTCCCGGTCAGGCTGGGAAAGGCGCGCAGCAGGGCGAAGACCAGCTCGCCGGTGCCGCCGCCGGCGTCGAGGACATGGTCGTGTACCCCGAAGTCAACCGCCCCGGTCAGGCCCCGGTAGTCGTGGCGGGCGTAGGAGGCCAGCGCCTGGTGGTACTCCCCCAGCCTTGAGGGATCGTCCCCCAACCGGTCGAAGAACTCCCGTCCGTGGGTAGCCGTGAAGCTGGACCGGCCTGTCCGCAGGGCCCGCGTTGCGCCGGACCAGGCATCATAGGTGTCTCCCGCCCACATCAGGGCCGCGTCCGCCAGGGACTGGGGATGGGAGCGTTTCAGATACCGGCCCCGCTCCGTGGCCCGGTAGTTCCCATCATCCTGCAGTTCCACCAGGCCCAGCTCGGCCAGTCCCCGCAGCAGACGGGCGCCCAAGGACTCCGGCAGCCCCAGTTTCATCTCCAGCCCGCTGGAGGAGGCGGGTAGAGCCTCGAAGACGCCGAGTTCCACCCCCGCCCTGATGGTCTGGGTCCGCCAGTATCCCACCATGTCCGCCGAGAGCTCTTCCAGCGGCGACCGCAAAGGCGGACGCAGTTCCAGCATCGTCTCTCCCGATTCGTCGATCAGCGAAAGGGAGCCGTCGAAGCCCTGCACCCGGGCTTGGCCGTTGTAGAAGGGCTCCACGTTCTCGAAGCGCCGGGAGTAGAGAGGCTCGCCGCATAGGTCAACGTGATGCCAGCCCCGGGCGTCGCGGGCCCGGGCGTGGTTCTTGTGAAACACGTCCAGGTCCATGAACCACTTGCCGTGGAGCAGGCTGCCGTCCCTGTCGATGTGGGAGTGCTTGCCGTCCTCCCTCTGGACGACGGCGAGGCCGTCCCTGAAGTCCCCGGCGTAGCGGTACCGTTCCCCGTAGGCCACGGCCCCCTCTGCCGTGACGTGGAAGTAGAGCCCGTCCCCGGTGCGGACTGGGCAGCGTCCCTCCTGAAAATTCCCGCACCAAGCGTAACGTTCCGGATAAAGCGGGCTTCCGTACGGCAGGATATGGAACCAGCCGCCCCAAGAGTGGACGGCGGCCCGGTCCTTGTAGAATCCGAAGGTGCGCTGATGACGCGCCTCATAAGTGGGCTGTCCGTTGGGCGTGATGTGGTAGGCCCCCGAGCAGTCCAGCACCGGCGCCAGTCCCGGCGCGTGGAACTTCAGCACCTCCAGGAACCTGCTCCGGTACAGGGGGTTGCCGTCCGGTCCGACATGGTGTGTCCCTGCCGCAACGACGCGGCTGGTCCTCCACGCCTCGCCGGAAACAGCGAAATGGTTATCGGGGCTGGTCACGTCATACCTGACGGTCTCCGTCACATGGGGAACTCGGAAGGACGACCGTCCGCTGGACAGCTCGTGAACGAACTCTCTTACCGTAGACGGTTCATCCCTGCCCGTGGACTCTCCTCCCACCGCCCTCGCATGGGCCCATATCGCCCTTCTCCGGTAGGTCCATTCCCGGCTCCATGGCCCGTTCCGCAGCAGTTCACTCATGCTCCTGAATTCCAGGTACCAGGTGGCCCTGGGGTTCGGGGACAGGTTGGGTTCCGAGTAATGGAGGCAATGCACGTTGTGGACGAGGATGTCGCCAGCCCGTGTGACGACGGGTTGAAACCTGTCCTTGCACTCCCGCCAAATCGCTCCGACGGCGTCCTTGGTCAGAGGCCCGAACCGGTGGCTGCCCGGAAGAAAGAACACCGGGTTGTCATCGTCGTCGTGCAGGGAAATGCCCAGGCTGTGCACTGTTTCCCTCACCGGGTCCAGCCCGATGTCCTGGTGAACCCCGACCTCGGACCCGACTCGGGGCATCTTGATCAACACGTCCTCCCAGGTCAGGACCGAGTCCGTGGCGGGGATCATTGAGTCGACAATGTCCCTCACTTCTTGCCGGCCGAGCACTTCGATGAACTGCGGGTATTTGTCCAGCGGATAGAGTAGTTTCAGCGGCGTACCATCCGATGTACGAACCAGATCCTCGGAGTTTGTAAAGTCCTCAACGGACTGCAGGGAAATGTCAGCCAGCCTCCGGACCTCCTCCTTGCCGAGGACTCCCGGGAGATGGACGAATCCCTCACGCTCCAGTTCAGCTTTCCAGGCGTCCTCGGTCATGGCGGCTCCATCGTTCCGAATTCAATCGGGATTCAACCCGCGTACCCCGGGGAGGGTCGGGGTTGGTCTACGGGCGCAGGCGGTCAGGTCCCCGGTGGCCTGCGCATGTTGCAGCCGCGACACAGGGAACGCTCCATGTAGGAGTCCTGCAGGCGTTGGTACTCCGGCCCTTCCCAGATGTCGTAGAGGCTGATTTCGTTCACATTGCCGAACTCCCCCAGCGTCCGGCGCAGGGCGTCGGGAGCGCAGCAGGGATTGAACCGGCCGTCGGCGGCCACCCAGGCTTCTCGGCCCAGGAAGGGGCACTCGGCGCCGGGGGCGATGTCGCCCTCGCCGTCGGGGTCCAGCCTGAAGATGTTCTCCAGCAGAACCCGGCTGCCATCGGGAAGCCGGTGTTCCTCAGCAGCCCGGTACGCTTCCTCGACGACCCCGTTCCAGCGTTTGATGGATGTGGGATTCCGCCGCAGGGACTGCCCGTCCATCTGGGCGAAGTGCACCCACAGGTGGTGGCCCTTGACCCGGTCCACTCCCATCTCAGCGGCCAGCCTGACCACGCCGGGGAGTTCCCGAAAGTTGACCTCCATGAAGGTCAGCTGGAAGGTAACGCGGCAGCGGTTGCCGCCAGCAGCGACGTGGGCATCCCGCACGCCAATGAAGGTCCGGACGTTCTCCAAGACCCGCTCCCAGTTGCTGCCCAGCATCACGGCCTCCTGGGTGGAGCCCGTTGCTCCGTTCCAGGATACCTTCACGTCGGAGGTCACCGGAACGATGCGCTCCGCCCATGCCGCCGCTCCCCGGCCCGGAAAGGTGCCGTTGGTAGTCAGGTTCAGCCTCACCCCGTACTCGGCGCACAGGTCCAGGATCTCGTCGAAATGGCGGTAGAGCAGCGGCTCCCCCATGGTCGACGGGATGATCTCCCGCAGCGGCGTTCCCACCGACTCGGCCAGCACCCGGCGGATGAGCCCGATGTCCATCCGGCGCCTGGGCCTCCCTTCCTTCCGGCGGTCCGTCTGGGTCGTGCTGTAGGGGGAGTGGTCCTCGCACATGATGCAGTGCAGGTTGCAGTCGTCCGGATTGGTGTCGAAGGTGATGCGCCAGGGGCCGGGTTTCTCAACCCGGGTTCCCGCCGGCGCCCCCGGCGCTGTCACCGGTTGCATTTCCGCCTGGGTCATACCTCAGTCCCTCCCGCCAGAAGACTCTCGTAGATCCTCTGCACCGCCAGCGAGTGCTCCACCATGTCGGGCACGTTGCCGTCCTCCGACTGCAGGTACCCCCGGCTGCCCAGGTTCCGGGCAAAGACGGGATCGTCGGCCAGCCGCTGCATCTGCCGGGCCAGGGAAATGGGGTCCCGGTGGGAGAACAGCAGCCCGTTCTCCTCGTGGCGGACATACTCGGCCATCCCGCCGTAGTCGGAGGTGATCACCGGCACCCGGGCCTGCAGCGCCTCGTGGATCACCAGGGGCGAGTTCTCCGCCCAGATGGATGGTACAACGATGGCGTCGCAGCGGTTGAACACCTCGGGCACGATGTCCTGGTTGCGGTATTCCCCCATCCACTCGACGCGGCCTCCCGCCGTTCCCTCCAGACCCCGGGCCAGGGCCTTCAATCCCGCCGTTTCCATCCCCAGGTCACGGCCCCAGATGCGCAGGACGGGTTGTCCCTCCACGGTGCCGAAGGCTTCGATCAGGTGGTCAACCCCCTTGGCCGGAATGTGGGTGCCGATGTAGCCGAAGGTGAAGGGATCCCCTTCAACCCGCTTCCTGCCCCCGAGGCGGTCCAGGTGGAACCCGTAGTCCAGGTAGACCAGCTTCTCGGCGGGCAGGCCGAACTCATCGCGGAACCGGCGGAGCAGGTACCTTGCGGGAGCGATGAAAACGTCCACGGCCTCGCAGTCCTCCCTGGCGTGGGCCATCCGGCTGCCCGCCCACCGGGTCCAGTAGTTGACGTCGGAGTCGCGGTCAACGTCACCGCCTCCGAAGTAGCGGCAGTAGCACCGCTCGGCGCACTTCCGGTCGTCCTGGCCGTCGCAGACCGCCCAGTTGTCGGAGGGGTTCTCGGGGTACATCTGGATGAACTGTCCCCGGGGACACATCAGCCAGTAGTCGTGCAGTGTCAACACCACGGGGATGCGCCGGTCGCGGGCCTCGAACACCAGGGAAGTAGAGAGGTGGTTCAGATGGCCGATATGCACGACGTTGGGCCGGAACTCGTCCAGGAGCTCCGCGAAGGCCGCGTCCACCGACGGATGGCGGTACCCGTCCCGGGCTCGGGCCATGTTGATGAGTCGCAGGATGATCCGGGGGTCGGAGGGGTCGGCTTCTTCCTGCACCGCGTACTCGGGCAGGAAGGCGTTCTCCTGGCGGGCGAAGACCCGTACCTCGTGCCGGTCGGCCAGCGCCTGGGTCAGCCCCTGAGTGTAGACCTCGGAGCCGGCGTTGTACCGCATCGGGTACCCGTGGATGACCTGCAGAATCTTCATAACGCAGAATCTTCATAACAACGAGGATGGCCGCAAAACCGCCGGACAGGCTCGGGAAACGGTGTGGAATCTGGAACGGGAGCCTGTCCGTCTCCCAACCCGACCCATCGAATGTTAGCACAACCCTTGCCTATGGATAGTGGGTTGAGGGTATCGTTACCTGTTTTTCACCGGCGGACGCCCCAGCGCGGTTCCCCTGCCAGGGAGGCTGCCCGGTCTTACTGCGGGGTTATGACCACCTGGAGCGTGGCCGGCGGAACGTCGCCCAGAGCGTCCTTGTCGATGTAGACGCTCTGGATGACGTCGCCGTCCTTGGTGCCGTACACGACCTTGTTCTTCGTGTCCTTGGTCTTGTGCAGCGTCAGAGTCAACTTTTCCATGGGTTTCATCTCCTCGTTGTAATCGTCGGAGGTAAAGTGTACCAAGTGTTGCGTAAATTGTTACCTGAGAATGGGTTTGAGCCAGACGCTCCCACGCGAAGCGCCGCGCCGGCGACCGGGCCATCACAAGTGGCCTGCCTCAACCCGGCGTTGTCCAAAAACTGCTCCTGCTCCGGCATGGCGCCCAACTCCTCAGTGACGGTATTTCCCCGCCTGTTTGACGTCATTGGAGCACACCTGCTCCGCGGCCCGCAACGGCCAACTGTCAGGAAATCGTGGTTGGGGCGGAGCGGAGGGGGTGTTATGATTCAGCCCGGCAGCGGCCGACGGGCTTGAGGAAATCAGTCCGCATCCTGAAAGAATCGTTGACCTCCTGGGGTTTGGGGGGCCCAACGATGGATGCTAGCGCGACACTCTGGGTCACGGCAAAGACCTCGGGCAAATCCGGTGGGTCCATCAACTGAGCGGCGAATAAACCCACTGGGATGGACACTGGGAACGTCTCCGCAGCCCAGGCCGGGCAGATCCTATGGGTGTGTAACGTCCAGCGGGCTCCGGAGAGAAGAATGACCCAACAGCATGCCATCACAGCCAAAACGTCATGGCATTCCCGACTGCTCAGCGGGAGCCAGGTGCATGAGGTCAGGCTGACCAACGAAGCCCTGATAATCACCGGACCCGACAAGCGGGTAACCCAGCGAATCCCGGCAACCGTCCTCTCCGGAGCTCGGATCGAGGAAGGTCTGCTGCACAACGGTCTGATGGTGGCGACGTTGGACGGGAGGACCATCACCGCCGGAGGGATCCCCAGGGAGGAGTCGAAACAGATCCGGCAGGCCCTCGGCAGGCACATCCAGCAGAACCTGGACAGAGAGGCCACCGAGCAGGCCCGGGCCCTCGCGCCCAGGATCATAGGACTCGACTCCCAGATCCAACAGATGCTGTCCCCGGAGCGGTACACCAGGCATTCGGAAACCACGGGGTTTGCCGAGGAGGCCAAACGTCTGGTGGAACAATGCGACGGGCGCACGGGGGCCAAGCTGGACCCTGCGGCCAAGGCGGCCCTCGAGCGGCTCCGCAACGCCGCCAACCCACAGAAGATCGAGAAGGACCGCAGGAGCTCCAACGAGGAATTCGCCACCCGGGTGGAGCCCATGGTGCAGACGGCATCCGCGGATATCCTGCCCAACGGGCTCACGATGGAGCAGGCCAGGGCCATCGCCACCGAGGATGACGCCACGCTGGTGCTTGCAGGCGCCGGCACCGGCAAGACCGCCGTCATCATCGGCAAGATCGCCCACCTGGTCAGGAACCAGGGCGTGGACCCCAGCGCCGTCCTGACCTTGGCATTCAACCAAAAGGCCTCGGGGGAAATCAGGGAAAGACTCCCCGAGGACCTGAAGGGCGCCACCGTCTCGACTTTCCACGCCTTTGGCCTCAGGGTCATCGCTGCCGCCGGAACCGCCCCCACGATCTCCAGGATGGCGCCGGACAATTTCGCCTACAACCAGGCCATGGACCGGATCCTGAACGAGATGCTCCGGGACCCCGCCTTCGCCGGAAGGGTCCTGGACCTGATCAGCTCCATGCCGGCCGAGTACCGCAGCCCCTTCGACTTCGAGAATGCCGCGGAGTACCAGCAGTACGTGAAGGACGTGGAGCTCCGGACGCTGAGCGGAGACTTGGTGAAGAGCTTCGAGGAACTCACGATAGCGAACTTACTCACCGAGAACGGAGTGGAGTTCCGGTACGAGGCCCCCTACGAGGTGGAGACCGCCAGCAGCCAGTACCGGCAGTACCAGCCCGACTTCCACCTGCCGGCCAAAAACATCTACATCGAGCACTTCGCCCTGGACAAGAACGGGAATCCCCCCAGGGAGTGGACCGGATATGCCGAGGGTGTGGAGTGGAAACGGGAGGTCCACCAGGCCCACGGCACCACCCTGGTCGAGACCTACAGCTGGCAGCGTCGGGATGGGACTCTTTTGCAGACCCTCAGAGCCAGATTGGAGGAGCTGGGGGTGGAATTCCACGCGGTCCCGGTGGAGGAGCTGGTGAAACCGCTCTCGGGGGAACGGGTGAGATGGCTGGCCCACCTGCTGGGCGAGTTCCTGAAACACACAAAGTCGGGGGATCTGAGCAGGGAGGAGCTGGACCGCCGGGGCCGGAACGCCAGGGACCCGGGCCGTACCGAAGTCTTCCTCGGGGTGTTTCACCAGCTCCGGGAGCGGTATGAGGAGATGCTGGCGGAGGAAGGCGCCATCGACTTCCATGACCTGATCAACCGGGCGGTGGACATCATCCGGAACGGCGCGTGGGAGAGCCCCTTCGAGCATGTCCTGGTGGACGAGTTCCAGGACATCTCCAGCGGGCGCATGGCCCTGCTGGAAGCTCTGAGAAAGGATGGCCCCGCCTACTTCATGGTGGGAGACGACTGGCAGTCCATCAACCGGTTTGCCGGCAGCAATGTCGGGTTGCTCCTGGACTGCGACCGGCATCTGGGACACACGGAACGGAGAGTCCTGACCAGGACCTTCCGGTTCGGTAAGGGCATCCTGGAGCCCTCGGGCCGGTTCATCCAGCGGAATCCGGAGCAGACCAGGCGCCAGCCTGACCACGGAGAGGTGCGGCGAGGGCATGGTGGTCATGGCCAACCCGGACCAGCGGGAAGGGCTGGAGGTAGGCTGTCAGGGAGATCCTGGAGCGGAGCGAGGGAGGAAGGCCCCGCATACTGGTGCTGGGACGTTACCGGCACCAGGCAGAACTGGTGAAGCAACTTCAGGGCCGGGTCCCCGCCCACCTGGATTTCAGCACGGTCCATGCCGCCAAGGGACGGGAAGCCGAGTATGTCATCGTTCTGGGCCTGGAGGACGGCCGCAACGGGTTCCCCTGCCTGGTCGACGGCGATCCCCTCCTGGAGCTGGTGCTGCCGCCGGTGCACGGCAAAGCCTTCCCGCATGCCGAGGAGCGGCGGCTGTTCTACGTGGCCATTACCAGGGCTGTCAGAGCCGTCTACCTGGTGACGGACCCGGCGAGGCCGTCCCCCTTCGTGCGGGAACTCTTGGCGGAGTCCCCTGAGGTTGAGGAACGGGGTGAGTTGGCAGCGTCCTGTCCGGCATGTCCGCGGGGATCGCTGGTTCCGTCCATCAGCCGGGAGAACCTGAGATGCAGCAACAACCCCGGTTGTGGATACCTCGTCCCCAGATGCCCGGGTTGCCGGCAGGGCTACGTTACGGTGACAGAGGAGCAGGGGCGATGTTCCAATCCGGGATGCAGGGAGACGCCGGCCGTCTGCCCCGCCTGCAGGGAGGGGATACTGGTGCGCAGGGACGGCCGGAGAGGTCCCTTCTGGGGCTGCACCGGATACCGGGCGGAGCCATCGTGCCGATACACGCGGCAAGGGGAACCTGCGGGCCCGCGGAGACATCGCAGCTCTCCTCCGGAACCCCCCCGGAGCGGGGTATTCGGTTAACGGGGCGCCGTTGGTGTTGACGCCGGGTAATGCTTTAACATCCTGGCTGAGGGACCATTGAACTGACTGGCCAACAATCCATCCGTCCTGGTCCGGCCCCGGCCCGGCGGTCTGCCGCCGGCTCCACCGGAAATGGAGCGCAGCTACCACCGGCTGAGCCTGCGCGACGTGCAACTCAGCTTCCCCGGGTACCGCATCCCCGCCATCCGATCCACCAGGCCATTGCCCGGCTCTCCCCCGGCGACCCGCTGCAGGTCAGGACCGGCAGACCCCGTGGGAACTGGTGGACGCCAGGGGCATCGCGGTGGGGCGGCTGGCGCGGAGCTATGAAACCCTCGGGAACCCCGGCGGCGGCTCCGCAACCGTTCTGGCCATCGGGACCTGGGATAAAACAAAGTCCGACTCCGAATACCAAAGCCGGCTGAACGCAGACCGCTGGGAGGTCGTCATCCCGGAACTGGAAGTGCACCCGTAAGAGGGCGTGGCAAAGTGGATCAGGGGGACATCCGGGACGCCGCGGAGAAGGCCTGGGATGCAACCAAGCGGGCGACCGACGCTCTGGTGCTCGCTAAACTAAAGCCAAGGTGAAATGCACAGATGGTGGGGGTCAGACGACGGAGCCGGGTCATTCTCCCAGTACGGATGAGAAGGATTCACCGGTGCAACCCAACTGATCATCAGCGCCACTTAAATGTACATCCCTCCTTGGCTTTAGGAATCCTCTGAACAAGTCGGAAACGACGACGATCCTCTGTTGGAATCGTGCTTAACTAAGGCGTGGTCTGGGGCAATCCAACAACTTATTCAGAGGTTCCTTAGTTTACTTACCATAATGGATGTTGTCGGGACCAATCCCTGGCGGAGACCGAGAGGGACATCGAGTTGGCCGGCGGCCCTCATTCCTGGGTTGAGGAGCTGTAGAAAGAGACCCAGGTTGCCGATGGGAAAGGGACCGCCGGCGGACTGCCCAGAAGACGGCGCACCTGTCGGTGCGGGCCAGGGAACGACCCCACTGGATGGATCTGGGTGTCCGGTGCGACGCCACGCCACGATCTGGACTGGTTCCTGCGGGCCGTCTGGCTGGAATGCTGCAGCCACGTGAGCCACTTCGAGATCGGGGACGACGTCTACTCCGTGATGGTGCCGATGCCCGGGGACCCTTGGCGCTTTGAGCCCATGGACGAACGGGAAGCCCGGTGGCGGCACATGGGGGAGACCGTCAATGCGGCCATACCCCCGCTGGCCAGGTTCGAGTACGAGCACGACTACGGCAGTCCCACCGAACTGGACCTTCCGCCGGGCTGGCGAGATTGGAAGAATAACGATCGACGCTTGTGTCTGCGGTGGGATCGTGATTTCTGGGGCCTATTGGTGGACAGGGTCACCAACTATACGGACTTAAGGAGTTCCAGCCGTGGAGGAACGTAAGATTTATCAGCTGACCAGCGGCGAGGGCTATGTTGTCGTGGTCAATGAGAATTTTGTAACGTTACGGTACGCAGGATCCTCAGTTTACACCTCAGTAAGGGCCTTCCTGGCAGACGACAATGGGCAGTCTCAAAGGTTCGACGACGTAGCAGAAGCCGTCACCTGGGCCACCTCTGCCGCCGAAAGCCATGTGGGGAAGCCTAGGCAACGTTCCAAGGTCGAGTACTGGGAAAGCCGTCAGTGTTATTCCATCACCATCGAACGGAGGGATTCCTGGCTCTTCCGGGCAGACGTTTTCCCCATGTGGGCCGATTCCGACCACTACCCACACATGAGAGGCATCACAACTTTCTCAACACTGGATGAGGCCATCGAGCATGCCCGAAACTGGGCTGACGCTCAAATCACTGGCGACGCCGCGTGGCAACAAAGGTTGCGTCAATTGAGGGAGGCTCTGGGCGTCGGCGAACCGTGGAGTGGACAGGGTACATAACGCAGTAGCAAGGCAAAGCAGCGCCGCATCGTGGTCCTGGCCTTCGGGACAGTGAACCGAAGCCGGCAGGTCGTCCTCCACGGGGAGTGCTTCTACAACGGGTTGTGCGAGCCTCTCGACGGGACGGAGCGCCGGATCCGCGAGACGGCCTGCTACATCGAGGACGCCGCGAGCCTCGCCGGAGGACAGGCTGGAGGAGCCGCCGGAACCCAGCCCAGAGGACGCGGCGCCGGCCATCCGGCAGGACGGCTGGTACCTTCGCTACCTGCTCCAGCCCCACGACGACCAGAGCCTCCTGCTCCCCGCCGAGGCCGTCTGGAAAAATCAGGTGAATGGCCCCCACCCGGACTTTAACCCCGCGGAGTTCCTGTTGAGTTCCCTGGCCCAGGCTGGCTCGGTGTGTCCGCCCATCACCAACAGCCTCAAGCGCAAGCGGCCTGCCGGGTACCGGCTGAACACCTGGGAGGCCTATGGGTTCCTGGAAAACCAGGCCGCCGCGCTGCAACAGGCCGGGTTCGGCGTGCTGCTGCCCGCCTGGTGGACCCGGCAGGGAACCAGGACCAGGCCCGGCATCTGGGCCAGGGCCAGGACCCCGGCCATGCCGGGCGGCTCCGGCATGACCATGACCTCCCTGATCGACCTCGACGCCGAGATGGCCCTGGGCGATGAGCCCTTGTCTATGCAGGAACTGGAGGAACTGGCCGACCTGAAGGTGCCGTTGGTGCGGCTCCGGGGCCAGGGCCGTCCGGCCCCACCGCGACCAACGCCAGCGCCGCCAGCACGATGACGCAGACCAGAAATGGGAAGAGGTTACCCATGTCCCGCAAAATACCCGCCATAATTCAGCCACCGCCCGGCTGCATGTTGCTTCCTGATGGCGCGGCGCTGGGATGCTCGATGTGGTGATCTTCCGTACACGACAAGGGAGCGTCCTCCAGTTGGATGGTCACATGGGATATACCGAACTCCCGAGAGGCGATGTCGCGGAGACGCCGGAGTATCGGGGCGGAATGCTCCAGGACCTGCGGGTCGGTGGTCACATGGGCGCTGAAGGCATCGTATCCGCTGGTGATGGACCAGGCGTGGATGTCGTGCACGCCGGTAACTCCCTCCACCGCCTCCAGGCGTTGACATAAACGGTGCAGGTCCAAGTGGGACGGGGTGCCTTCCATCAACACATGGGACACCTTCCAGAGCAGCCTTGCCGAGGACGCGAGGATGAGCAAGCCGATGGTAATGCTGAAGATGGGGTCCAGGATGTACCAGCCAAAGACGAAAATCAGCACTCCGGCGGCCACCACGCCGATGGACCCCAAGAGGTCTCCCAGTACGTGGATGAAGGCCCCTGCCACGTTCAGGCTTTCCGCTGCCGAGCGGTGCAGCACCCAGGCTACGATCATGTTGACCAGCAGACCGCCGCCGCCAACCCCCAGCATCAGAATGCCTTCCACCTCCGGCGGAGCCATCAGGCGCCGGTAGGCCCAGTAAAACAGGAAGCCAACGAAAATCCACAGGCTGAGGGCGTTTATCAGAGCGGCCAACACTTCGGTCCGCTGGAAGCCGAAGGTGCGTTTAATGGAGGAGGGCCGCCCGGCCACCCAGATGGCGAACAGGGCCAGACCAAGGGCGGCTACATCGCCCAACATGTGAGCGGCGTCGGCAATCAGGGCCAAGCTGCCGGCCCATAGCCCACCCACAATCTCCGCCGCCATGTAGGCCACGGTTAACGAAAGAGCCACGCCCAGCCTGCGGCGACTGTTCTGCCGGTGGTCGTGACGGTGTTCAACCTCTGGCAGGCGCTCTGCCTGGGACATCTTCCCTTCTTCGATGCGGATATTGTTGGGCAGCGCCCCTCGGACAAGACAACGGCTGCCCCTTTGGGGAGAGGCAGCCGCTGTGTGGACTGTTCTCATTCCAGTGTATCAGATTGCCGAGGTTCTATAGCTCGGAGGTCTTGTTCCAGCAGGGCAATCGCGTCTTAATTCGTAACGAGCAAGACCCAACAATTTCCGGCAGATTAGCAAGGCTCCGAACCCTTGAAAACACTTCTGGCGGTTGAAGTGCGGGAGATTTGAGTGATTATCGCAGCACTGAGAGACAACGAGGCAGCCTTTAAGCGGCGTGAAACGTGCTTTTATCACCCATTCTAATAGCGATTATTGACAGAAGTTTAAGACGCGATTGCCCTGGATCTCAGGGGGAATCCTGGGCGGGTCCCTGGGCGATAGTATAATGCGGCACATTACCGCTGGGGAGGCCGCCATGACTGTGGTTGATTACTCCGTGCTGGACAACCCTGAGGCGTCAGCACGTTCTTTCCACCCCTTACGAGGCTGGACCGAAACGCCCGATGGCGCGGTGGACTGCGTGGTGACCGTCGCCGACGGGACCACCCTGTCGTGCCGATTTTTCGCGGTGGGGCGGGCAAACCCCACCGTACTGTTTTTCTACGGCGGTGGCGAGAATGTGGCCCGTTACGACGACATCGCGCCGCACTACACCCGAATTGGGGCGAATCTTTTCGTCGCCGACTACCGGGGCTTCGGCGCGTCGAGTGGATCGCCGAGTTTCAACGCCATCCTGTCCGACGCGCACGAAGTGCTGGACTGGCTGCAGGGAACGATGCAGGTACTAAGGTTCACGGGCCCGCTATACGTCATGGGGCGCTCCATGGGCCGTCACGCCGCGGGAGAGCTTGCGATAACCGCCGGCGACCGGATCAACGGCGTCATCATCGAGAGCGGGCGGCCCAATCTGGGACGGATAGCCCAGGGTCTGGCTCCGGAGATCGTGCGGGCGCTGGAGGAGGACTACCAGGCCAAGTTCTATTCCATCACCATCCCCGCGCTGGTGATTCACGGCCAGTGGGACGAGACGGCGCCGCTGGCCGGTGCGGTGGATATGTTCAACAAGCTGGAGACGGTCCACAAGCACCTGGAAATCATACCGGGCGCGAGCCACAATGACCTGATGTACGTGGGTTTCCAGCAGTACTTCAACGCCATCCGTGGCTTCATGGCCCGGTACGCCGAACCGAGAGCAATGATTGCGAACCCGAGCGAGACTGACCTGCCCTTCCTCGACACGGGACCTCAAACAGTCACCTGAAGCGGTGATCTGCTCCCCGAATCCTGAGCCGTCCGGAATGCGAGTTTTGCGGGATGATCTAAACTTGCGCCTAAACTAAAGCCAAGGTGAAATGTACATATCGCTAGACCGCATTGTCGGTGGGCACCCAGTTGGGGCCTAAGAGTAATATGAGGTGCTGTAGAGTCCTTTCGGTCGTCTTCAAGACCCCCGAAATGCATATCCCACCTTGGTATTGGTTTAGTATTACAACGACTGTTCGCAAGAAATGGACCTTGAGCACCTCTTCATGGCGGCCTGTCCGCGCGCTTGACAGCTTTGTTGCCTTGCCTTCCGCGAAGCGATTTTCGGCCAAAAACTGACCAAGTTGAGGAAGCGTCGTTGTAATACTAGAGGTCTGGCCGGAAAGCCATTGGCGGGGTTTCGCGCTACGCCAAGCAGACGTATTTCTGTCTTATACGGCATGGTAGTGTATGCAATACGTTTCAAGAACCAACTGTTACATCGATAATCGACGTTAAGAAAACGACGGCTTAGGGAGAATCGGGGTTTCCGGCCAGACTTCTAGTATTACAACGACGGTTTATCTGACAGGGTGATTTTCGCGACCGATTTGGACCTGAACCGTACTGCCATGAGCGTACCGCGATTTCTCGCTCGTGGCCGAATACGAAGGATCAGACACCATATTTGGCAATACGTCGTTGTAATACTAGCGGCGGTCCCGAACCGTCGTCCAAGTACAGGTGGAAGAGCTTCACTGTGGTACGTAAGCCGACCTTTAGTAACCCACTAATGTAGATTTCATCGTGGCTTTAGTTTAGTTGTCAATCCAAGTTTATTTGAGCATAGGGAAACAAAGGCGAGGAGAACGGAGGTGAAATAGAGATGAGCTCTTCTCTGGTCTCGGGGGTACGATCGGTGTGAACCCTCTTAGCTGCCTTGGTGTGAGGATAACCGACGATCAGCCGGGACAAATGCAAGTGTTGCCCCAAGAGGACACTAGAAGATAAACTCAGCGTGCCCGCGCGGGTCTGACCCCAGAGCCACGATGGTGGATTCCGGCGGGTGCGGGAATGACGGGCCGAGTGCCGTACAGGTTTCAGACACTCTCTGAGGTCTATTGAATTCCCTCCAAGCCAGCTTGAAGGAGGCCCATTTCCATCATGAAGTTCGCCCTTTTTTTACTGGGTTCGTGGACCGAGCCGGAGACCAGCGCCCAGAGCCGCATCTTCGGTGAAATGCTGGAACAGATTGAATACGCCGAAGAGGTGGGCTTCGATTCGATCTGGATTGCGGAGCACCACTCCAGCCGGTACGGCATCTGTCCCTCCCTGATGCCGCTGCTCAGCCACATCGCCGCACGCACCAGGAAGATCCGAATCGGTGCCGGCGTCAGCGTCCTGCCTTTCCACAACCCCATTTTCCTGGCAGAAGAGAGCGCCATGCTGGACGTGCTGAGCAATGGCAGGCTGGACTTCGGAGTTGGACGCGGGTCGGCGGACTACGAGTACGGCAACTTCAATGTCGACTTTGATACCCGGGACGGGCGAACTCAAGAGGCCCTGGACATTATCCTGGGGCTGTGGAGCCAGTCCGATTTCAGTTTTCAAGGGGAATTTTATCAGGTGAAAGACCTTACGATAGCTCCCCGGCCGGTGCAGCAGCCCCATCCCCCGGTGTACCTGGCCGTATCCCGCACCCCGGCCAGCGTGGACGTTGCCGTTTCGCGCGACCTTCCCATCCTGACCAGCTTTTCTACCCCGGAGGCCGATAACCTGGGTCTGTTTTCCCTTTACGCTGAACGCTGCGCCGCCGTCGGAAAGGAACTTCCTATAGAAGAAATGCCCTATTTCCGGTTTGTGTACCTGGAGGAAGACGAACAGACAGCACGGGAATACCCCCGGCCGTCCCTGACCTGGGTCCGGGACCTTGGCGGTTATCGGCGCAACTTGACCCACGGCGATGAAATCAATGTGGACCTGGACCACTGGCGCCGAACCCGGACCGTCGAACCGGCCAGCTATGAGTCGGAACTGGAGACCACTGCCTACTTCGGCACACCGCAGCAATGTGTGCAGCGAATCACCAAGTTACGGGACGAACACGGCATCGGGTATTTTGGCGCCAGCATGTCCTTCGGCAGCATGGAGCACTCCAGGGTATTGCGCTCAATGGAGCTTTTCGCCAAGGAAGTGATGCCCAAGTTCCGGTCATAGGACTGCGTCACCGACTTTTACCAGCCCAGGCCCACGGTGCCGGTCATGACGATGACGGTATCCGGGGCGACTTGAGGATCATGCTCAAGTACCAGGATGACATTGAGGCGGGGCACACCGGGTCGCCGCGCGTCTTGCTGGCAAGTCCGCGTAACCGCGGCCACCGCAGTGGAAGGAGACGCATCCAATGGCCATTCCCGAGAAACCTCAAAAAGCAGCCGTCATCGGCGCGGGCATCCTGGGCGCCGCCATCGCCTGGCGCCTGGCCCATCGCGGCGTCCACGTCGCCCTCATCGACAAGGGCCAGCCTGGCCACGGCGCGTCGAGCCACAGCTTTGCCTGGATCAATGCCGGGGCGAAAGAACCCATCGGGTATCACGACCTGAACCGCCGCTCCCTGGAGATGTGGCCCCGTTGCGCTGCCGGGATGGGCGATGATGGCGATCCGGACAGCGTCGGCCTCCGCTGGGGCGGAAAGGTTTCCTGGGAATCCGACCCGGTCGCCGCCGAAGAATTGGTGGCCCGGGTGCGGCAGCTACAGTCCTGGGGCTACCCGACCCGCCTGATCGACGCGGGCGAGCTCAAGCGCTTGGAACCGGGGCTGGACGTCGGCCCGGTGGCTGCCGCCGAGTACAGTCCCAACGAAAGCCAGGTGGAGCCGCAGATGGTGGTCGATGCCTGCCTGCGCCGCCTTCGCGAAATGGGTTGTGAGATTAATCCGGACACGGAAGTTTGTGGATTTGAGCAGGATGATGATGGCCGGATCCACGGCCTGGCAACCAGCTCTGGCTTCAGGGATGTGGATGCAGTGGTCATCGCCGCGGGCACCGGGACCACCGGCCTGGCGGCCCTGGCTGGCATCAACGTGCCCCAGGCGGAAAGTCCCGGGGTGGTGATACGGACGAACCCGATGCCGCCCCTGCTCCACAATGTGCCGGTGGTATACGCGCCACCCCTGGGCGATGGCCGCCGGGAGATTCATCTGCGACAGTGCGCCGACGGTCGCCTGATGATCGGGGAAGGCGACCAGGAGAGTCTGGCCGAAGACGACACCCAGGCCCACGCCGACGACCTGCTGGCCCGGGCCAGCCGCTATCTGCCGGGACTCGCCGGTGCGCAGGCCGTTCCGGTGCCGGTGGGCTGGCGTCCCATGCCGCTGGACGGCTATCCGGTGATAGGGTTTGCGTCCGAGGCGCCCAACCTGTACGTTGCCCTCACCCACAGCGGCGTTACCCTGGCTCCGGCATTGAGCGAGTTGGCCACCCAGGAAATTTGCGACGGGACGCCGGCGGACGCGGTGCTGGGGCCCTATCGTCCGCAAAGGTTCGCCGGTCTGACACCCGAGGAAATGGCGGCGGCCAACCACCCCCGCGCCGCCAAGCTCCATTAACCCTTGAAGTGATCCTGCTCAAGGTCGTGGACCCAAGCGGTGGTTGAGTCTTCAACGTGTGTTGCGGATCTTCCGCGGTCCATGGGCGGGCCGCAAGTGCCGCATATCCGGCCACCTGCTCTCCTACGGACCACCGGATCTGGAGGTTTGAACTCCGCTGAACGTCCGCCAAGGCGGGCACCGAGTCTTCATCGACAATCAGATGGTCCCCTGCCCGCCGAACGCCCGTAAAACTACAGGGCCCACTAGGCCGGAAAGATGCGCTGGTATATCCCAGGAGACCCGGTCTCATGCACCATGTGGGGCCGGATTTCGCTGTTCCAGACCGGGGTTACCAGGGTTCGCCAACCGTCCCAGGCGGGGCTTTCCGACACGGCCACGGATTCCATCTCGTGTACCGTCATGTACTTGGGTTGTCCCTCAACCGCCTCAAACCGGCGGTTGCGAATGTAGCCGGGGACCTTGTAACACTCGGGCAGACGTTCCGTGTTGTAGGCGTCGTTGAACTTCGCTTCCAACTCCGGAGGCACCGACATCCGGCCCACCAGAAGCGTCGGGGACATGTCGCCCTCGGCGGTTTCCCGAGGCAACTCGTCAGGGAAAATCAGCCGGTAAAGGTTGCGAATGTAGTTCTGCCCCACCACGCTGGGGGACATTCGTTGGCTCCATTCCGTGGGGTTCTCGTGCTGGTGACGCCAGGCGTCGGAGTGGAAGGTCTCGGCCTGGTCCAGCTCGTAGCAGGCCAGGTACTTGGGGCTATCCTGATGCGCCTCGTACCGGGCCGCGCTCAACACGCCGGGAATGGATAGCCGCTCCGGCAGGTGCTCCTCGTTGTACCAGCGGTTGAACTCCTCCTCCACCTCGGGGGGAACATCGGTAAAGACCATCAACATTCCTCTACCCTTTGTCTCTGCCATCCTCGACCTCCAGAATCGATTTAACGGGGTCGCTCTTCGTGAGCATCAGTCCCGCCGGACCGTTGCTTATACGGCCCCTGGCCTGCTGAGCATGGTATAGTCAGCGGCGGATACGAGTCAACGAAGTGGCCAGGCAAGAGATGGAGGCCTGGCAGCCATATCATCGGTTGGAAAACGGCATCCGCCAAATCTCCGAAAGTCTGAGGGAGACGGTCATCAGTCCATCGGTGGAGCAACGCCATCCCGACAAACCAGTTTCAGGAGGCTACCATGCCCGATAATTTGGACCAAATCGTAGAATCCTCCGCGGCGGAGCGGCTGGCCACCGGGTTCGAGTTCACCGAAGGGCCCCTGTGGCACCCGGAAGGCCACTTGTTATTCGTGAACAACCGCATCAACGTCATCTATCGCCTGACGCCCGGCGGCGAACCCGAGGTCATACGGGAAAACAGCGGGGCCGCCAACGGCCTGACCTTCGACCTTGAGGGCAGGCTGATAATGTGCGAAGGGGACAACCGGCAGATGACCCGTTGGGAACCCGGCGGCTCCATCACCGTAATCGCCGACCGCTGGGAGGGCAAGCGGATACACCGGCCCAACGATGTGGTGTGCCGCTCCGACGGCAGCATCTACTTCACCAGCCCCGGCGGCCGGCTGCCCCCGGAAGAGCGGGAAATTGACTTCCACGGAATCCACCGGATCGCCCCCGATGGCACAGTGACCGCCGTGGTCACCGACTTGGAATCGCCCAACGGCCTGGCCTTCTCTCCCGACGAGACCATTCTGTATGCCGACAATACCCGCCGCGACGACGAATGTGCGGCGGAGAAGGAACGGGGCGAGGTTTGTACCCACCAGTACATCCGGGCCTACGACGTGGCCCCGGACGGCTCGGTGAGCAATAGCCGCCTGTTCGCCAACATGCACTCGGCGGAGGACGGCGTCCCCGATGGGATGAAGGTTGATTCCGAAGGACGGGTGTACTGCACCGGCGCGGGGGGAGTTTGGGTCTTCGAGCCGGACGGTTCCCTGGTTGGGATAATCCGGCTGCCCGAGATTCCGGCCAACTGCGCATGGGGCGACGCCGACTGCCGTACCATGTACTTCACCGCCCGCAGCTCGGTCTACCGGCTTCGGATGAAGACCACCGGAATCAACCCCTGGCGGGGCGGCTGACCGGCCCTCTTGCAGGGGCGCCTGGCGGATGCAAAGGAGGAGCCATCTTATGGCAGGACGCGACCTGATCGGCTACGGCCCCAATTCGCCGGTGGTGGAATGGCCCAATGGCGCCCGGATTGCCGTATCGTTTGTCGTCAACTACGAGGAAGGGTCGGAAAATTCCATCCTGGATGGGGACCCTCATGGCGAGACGGTTGGCGAGTCGCCGTCGCCGGTAGCCAGGGGAGAGAGGGACCTGGCAAATGAGTCTTTCTTCGAGTATGGGAGCCGGGTCGGCGTCTGGCGCATACTCGACCTGCTGGACGAGTATGGCGTCAACTCGACATTTTTCGCCTGCGCCCTGGCACTGGAGCGCAACCCGGAAGTGGGGCCGGAGGTCGTCCGCCGGGGACACGAGGTAATGGGCCACGGCAACCGCTGGGAAGAATACTACAAGATGGACCGGGAGGCTGAACGGCAGGCCATCCATGAGGCGGTGGCCTCCATCACCCGCACCACCGGGCAGCGTCCGCTGGGGTGGTACACGCGTTACGGACCCAGCGTGAACACCCGGGAACTGGTGGTGGCGGAAGGCGGGTTCGTCTACGACTGCAACGCCTACAACGACGACCTGCCCTATTACACTGAGGTCCACGGAAACCCGTGGCTGGTGGTGCCCTACTCGTTGGAGGTCAACGACTACGGGTTCTGGCGTGGCCAGTTGTCCACGCCCAACGACTTCTTCGAGTCGGCGCGCAACTGTTTCGACACTCTCTACCGGGAGGGAGCGACCCACCCCAAGATGATGTCGGTGGGACTCCATTGCCGCATCATCGGCAAGCCGGCCCGGGCTGCGGCGCTGCGCCGGTTCCTGGAATATGTGAAGGGCAAGCCCGATGTTTGGCTGCCCCGGCGCATCGACATCGCCCGGTGGTGGCTGGACAATTACCCGGCCCAGTAAACGAGGACCAGTTTTGGTTGACCTGATTGCCCGGCCATACTGCTCTCCCTTCTGGTTGCGAACTCCCAAGACCATCAATTCAAAACGGTTGGACTGACAGGACAAATCGATAATTGGGGGGAAACAAAAATCAGAAGCGAGGCAACAATTTAGACCAGAGAAGTAGAGTGTTACTCTGGGTCAATCGTGCGGGGAGGGGGACGAGGATGAAACGGTACGAGGTCAGTGCATCCCAGTGGCGGCTGAATTTATCGTGGGTGAATGTATGGAAATGGACGGCGGCCAGGCCGCCTGAGCCATCAAGGTCAGCGCACCCTTTCGGAGGAAGGCAGATGGTGAGTTTAGAGGACATCGAACGCAGGCTTCGGGCCCTGGAAGATGTAGAGGAGATCAAGCGTCTCAAGGCCCGTTACTGCACCTACTGCGACGACAACTATGACGCCGACAAGATCGCCAGCCTGTTTGTCGAAGACGCGATTTGGGACGGCGGCATTCGGGGCAAAGCTGAAGGACGGGATGGAATCCGCAACTTCTTCGTCAACGCTTCGAAGAGGCTGCCCTTCGCCATTCACATGGTGATGAACCCCATCATCGAGGTTAATGGGGACGCTGCCACCGGCATCTGGTACCTGTTCCAAGCGTGCACCTACGCAGACGGCGACCGGGCGGTATGGGGATCGGCAAGGTACGACGAAGAGTACGTCAGGGTAAACGGCGTCTGGATGTTCAAACACCTGAAGCTAACGTCCCACTTCTGGACCCCCTTCAACGAAGGGTGGGTCAAGGCCCAATTCGTGTAGGCATGGGGACCATGGGTCAGATGGACGGAATGGTCGCAATCGTCACCGGCGCCAGCCGAGGACTGGGGCAGGCCCTAGTAGTCAGTCAACTTTGGAATCAAAAGGGTAGAGGCGGTGGAGTTTGGTTCGAGCATCCTGGGTTTTGAACCGCCAGTTGATACCAACTCGGGCGGCGTTGCGCTCCCGCACCAGTGCCTGGACTTCCCTCCCGAGAGCCTCCTCGTCGGGGAGCCGCTGCTTCAGGCAGCAGCGGGACAGTACGCTGAACTCGATTTCCGCCATGTTCAACCAACTCCCGTGCTTCGGAGTGTAGTGGACCTCCAGCCGTTTCGCAATCCGCCGGGCCTCGGCCGCTGGGAACGTCTCGTACAGCGGCGCCGCGCGGTGGGTGTTGAGATTGTCCAGGACCACCCGCACCACCGGGGTCTCCGGATGGGCTTCATCCACCAGCCAGCGCATCTGGTGGGCGAAGTCCTGCATGGTGCGCCGCTGGGTCACCGCCACCTGCCGCCACCCGGCCAGCGGCTCGCAGGCCAGGAACAGGTTTCGGGCGCCTTCCCTGCGGTACTCGTAGTCCTGCCGCAGGGGAAGTCCAGGCCGGAGCGGCAGTGAGGGCCGAGTCTCCGCCAGCAACTGGGTGGAGGTCTCGTCAAAGCAGACCACCGGACGCTGGGGGTCATACGGTTCGGCGTACAGGTCCAGCGCTTCCTCCATGTTGGCCACGAACTCGGCGCTCACCTTGGGGATGCACCACTCCTGCTTCTGCCACGGCTTGAGAACGTTTTTTTGAGACGCTTACGCACTCCCTCGTGGGACATGGAGGACGCCAGCCCCAGTTCCACCACCTTGCCAGCCAATGGTTCAGCCCGACGCCGTAGTTGAGGTCTCGGATGGCATTCTCGATCTCGGCGTGGCGGCGATGATCAGCCTCCAGTTCCAGGGTCTCTCCGTCCCGGTCTGTGCCGGCCTGTGACGGCCGAGTCCAGCGCATCCCACATCCACTCCGACAACTCCCGCCCGCTCCAGTTCGCCGACGCTCCCCAGGTAGCCTCCTGCTCCGGCGTCATGGTGAGCTCCACCTGGTCGTTCATGCCTCCCGGAAAGGCTGCGCAAGGCCGACGGACGAGCCACATCCCAGCCCCTTCGACAAGCTCAGGCCCAACGGGCGTTGTCAACCATATTTGTCGGTTTGGCGTCAATCATTACCCCGCCACCCTGGTCTCCGTATCTCCCGCAGAGAATGCACTCATGTAAGCCAAGATAAGACTGCGGGTTCGGTAAGTGCCGAACTCGGCCTCGTCTTCCTTTTGCACGATGGGGAACGTGCTCAATATGTAGTCGGCGTCATCACGCGAAAGGCCGTAAAGACGGAAATAGAGTGCGTCGAGGCGAGCGCGCAGGTGTCGGCGCTCCTCCTCGTCCCAAATGAACGGCGGGCCGTCGCAGCCAAGGTCGCGAGCGAACGGGCCCATATCGTCGGCGGTATAGGTGAGCCGGAGCACGTGGTCCCGGACGAGGTCACGCGCAGTCGTCGTACCGAACTGCTGGCCGTAATCGTCAGGTGCAATGACGGGGAGCTGCTCTATGATGAACAAATTCAAAGTCTGGCCCTGTACTTTCTGCCGTGTCGCGAAGTCAAATACCATTGCGTTGAGATTGGCGGCCAGCAACCATTCATTGCGATTTGCCTGTTGTGGCTTGAAAATCGGCACCTTGTTTCCGAATCCGACCGTGGGGAACAGAGCGGCGATAAACGTCCTCGCATTCGTGGAGGCGGTGATTTCCTTGAATCCGAGAACCCATTCCGTTCCAGAATCCCATCCGCAATCAGATGCCGGCACCCAGAACTGGGGCTCCGGCAACCAACCTGTATTGGCGTGTTCGGCGAGACTGGTTGCCCGCGGTTGAGCCGGCCGGTTCAGGTTTTGCGGATTCACGACCACACTGGCGGCCCGGTGGTCGAACGCCTGCACCATCTTGCCCTCATACAGGGGCAGATACAGTTCCTCGCCCTTCTTCCAACGGTTACCTTCGACACGGTAGAATCCCTCGTTGTCCAGTTGCGCCGCAGTGCGGAACAGATGGGAGTCGTTGGTCATATGGAACATCGTGTGGTAACGCACCGGCCACGCCCTTCGTTCTCCACCGCCCGCCCGGTCCACCAATACCGGCTGCTGCTCATAGATGCGGCGCGTGATCTCAGCATCCCTTCGCGTGCGAAAAACCGGAGCTGTTCCGGTGTTGGGGTTCACCAGGTCGAAGTCCGCGGGGTCCAGCGCAAAGCAGCGTTCCGGATCCTCAATGGTATTGGAGTCGTGGAGGAAGAAGGCGCACCGGGTTTCACCGAATCGTCGCTCTTCACCGCCGAATATCAGTGCGCAGAACTTGAACCGGGAGTCCACATCGGGGAAGAAGGGTGGGAGGTCTGTGCCGAGACGCCGGTTCTCGAAGTCGAACAGGCCGCCCAGGCGCCCGCTAGTGGAAACGGACTTGAAGAACTTAGCCGCGGTCTTGTCGGCATAGATGCCCGACGGCGTCAGCAGCCCCACGATGCCATCGGGCTTGACCAACTCCATGGCGCGTTCAATAAACAGCGAGTAGAGGTTGATGTCGCCGCCGCCGAGCAGGGGATAGTGTCCGGACGCGCGGACCATCTTGCCCAGGGTTTCGGCCCGTTCCTTCGCCGCGTCGAACTCGGACGCCAGGGGAGACCCGCTGGCGCGCAACCGGTCTACGCCGTTCTTCCGGGCGGCGGCGGTCGGAGCGTGGGCCAACTCCGGTGAGCGGGTGGCGAACCACTCCACCTCCTGCAGCTTGATCCGGTCCCAGGGCGGGTTGCCGATGACGGCGTCGAACCCGCCCTGGGGATGCGCGCTCTGCCAACTGTGCCAGACGCCGGGGAACGCGGCCTCCCAGTGCAGGAATCCCTCGCGCTCCGCGATGGACCTGGTCTCATTCCAAAGGTCGGTGAACGCTGACTCCAGGGGACTTCCGTCCGTAAACTCTCCCCGCGCCAGCAGGCTGTATGCTTCGTCCGGCTGCTCAGCGAGGGTGTCAACCAGCTGCGACTCGAAGGCTCGGCGCTCCCGCTGCTTCATGCCGGCGGTCAGCCAGCGCAAGCCGGTCAGGAGATCCAGCAGGCTGCGCAGGTCCGCTGTAGTATCCTCCACTTCCTGGAACAGGGTGGCCGACTGCCTGACCTCCACGATGTCGGCGTCGGACATCTCCTCGATACGCTCCATCCCATCCGTGGCGGCTTCCGCTCCGGTTATGGCTGAACTGGCGAACAGTCCGCCCAGACGGTTCAGTTCCGCAGTAGCTTCCATCACCCGCAGGCCGACCAGGGAGTCGCCGGAGCGCAGGTGGTGATCCAGAAAGGACAGCGGCGCGCCGACGGTGAAGCTGTGCAGCCACAGCGACACCTTAGCCAGTTCCACGGTCAGGGGGTTCTTGTCCGCACCGTAGATGCAGCGCTTGAGCACCATCCGCCGGATGATGGCCTGGTCGGTGAGTTGGGCCTGGTCCATCACCCAGTCCGCTGCCTGGGCCCGTTGGGCGATGTCCTGACGGATTGCGGCCACCCGCTCCACCAAAGGCGATACGTACTCGCCATCGAGCCACTCCGGAACCCCGGGCGCGTGTTCCACCATTTCAGCGATATAGTCGGACAGAAAATCGACGGCGGTGACCAGAAAGTGGCCGCTGCCCATGGCCGGGTCGAGCACCTTGAGGTCCAGTACCGCCTCGGCCGGGTCCAGCTGCAGCAACTCGGCATAGCGCTCGGCTTTGGGCCTGGGGTCGCCAGCCAACTCAACAGCCTTCTCCACGAAAGCCGCCAGCCGCTCCTCTGCCAGGGGCTTCAGGGTCTGGTCCACAATCAGATCGACCAGTTCCTGAGACGTGAAGAAGCTGCCGCTATCCTTGCGGGCGTAGCTGTTGGGGCGTGCGACGACCTTGCCATCGTCGTCCCAAACCGGCTCACGCTCCAGCAGGCGCTCGTAGATGGACCCCAACTGCTGGACCGACATATCTCGATAGTTGACGAAGCGCCGTCCCTCGGGGGTCTCGGTGTGGCTCAGGTCGTAGATTATCGGGGCAATCGCAGCATCGGGTAGACGGACGTTGGCCAACAGCGGAGCGGCCGCGTCGTTGAACAGGCCGCCGTTGTAGGGCGGCAGGCCGATGGCCGCGTCGCCCTGGTCAATGAGTTGGCTAAGCGTCATCAGGTGATCGTAGTAGTTAGTGGCTCGCGACGAGAGCGCCGAGCCGTCCGCCATCCGGCGGGCGATATCGTCCCGGACCGGTTTCCGCAGGCCGTAATCCTCATATCGAGAGTCGTTGACAGGAAGCAGGCCGCGGTCCTCGGCGTAGAGCACAAAGAGCAGTCGATAGAAGAGGATGAGCGCCGGCGCGCGGAGTTCCGCAAGCTCCTGCTGTTGTGTGTGCTCCGCCAGCGCCTGGACCAACCTCGGAAAGGCCCGCTCAAAGACCACGGCGGAGAGGTCCTGCGCCACCTGCTGTTCGTAACGCCGCCCCTCGGCCAGCGCCGTTTCCAGGAAGCTGACCGTGGCGCCCTCCTGCGCTTCGAATGAGTCGCGGCGGAATAGCAGGTAGAAGGTGCGGAGGCGGTCGGTATCGCCAGACTCCAGTATCTCGCCGAGGCTGGCCTCGAAGTAACCGGTGGCCCGGGGACGGGCGCGGTAGTCGTAGAGACGCCATACGCCGCCGTTGGTCAGAACCCCCCACCTGATGCGGCCCTCCGACTCGACCTCGGCCGTCGACAAATACCTGACTATCTGATCATGGGGCGTCGTGGCCTGGCGCCGGCCGTCCTGACCGCGGGCGTCCAGGGGAAGACCGAACCGCTTGCTCTCTTCCACCACAACAGCATCGCGGTAACGCTCTTCCGCGCTAGCTCTGGCGATGGTCAGTTCCTTGGCGTCAGCATCGGGAAACAGCAGGAGGTCCGGAATGTCTTCGTTCCGGGAGGCGCCTTGCTGTGGCAGGTAATCGGTCCATCCCAGCAGCTCCAGAACGGGACGGATCAGCTCCTGCTCGGTTACTGCTTCATTGGGGTCCTGAGCTTGCGACAAAGCGTGGTAGCTCTGCCTGACGCCGTTCCGGAATGCCTCGAACTCCAACTCAGAGGCGACCGATGTGTGCCACTCCGGCGTGGCTTTGATGCCGTCGGCGAGGAAGTAGTCGGTGAGTAAGCTGCCAGCCATGTCAAATCCTGTTCAACCAGATCAGGGAGTACTTGCAGGGAAACTGCAGTATCGTTGTCCGAGCCTATCTTTGGGGTCATTTGTCGCAGGCACCACGCGTCGATCAGTTTTGCCGGTTCACTTCCACTTTCATGGAAGTATTGAACCCTCTCCGTTACTGCGATGTGTCGGTTCGGTAGCTGGGGACATCAAACCTCTAGGATAACGGATTGTGCACCACCTGGTCAGTCGCCATCGCGGTAGCCACGGGGTTGGCGAAGGCGTTTCTCGTGCGCGATTCGCTCAGCATTTGTACCTGATTCAGGCCGGCCATGGCTGGCGCCTCTTATAAAAGGCTCAGTAAACTATACCCCCGCCTGGGGCGGCGTGCTCTCCGGCCAACGTTCCAGATGCAATCTGGTATCAAAACCATTGGTCCTTATCGACCACGTTCAGCAGAGGCCTACCATCATTGAACCGGATGCAGTTATCTATGAACAAATTGGTGCGCCGGTCTCCCAAGTAGGGGCCTCTTCCAGCCACATGAGGTGTAATCAAGACACCGGGTGTTTCCCAGAGCGGGTGGTCGGTGGGCAAAGGCTCGGTTTGGAACACGTCCAGCCCGGCTCCGGCTAACTGGCCTTGTTGTAAGGCTTCCACAAGTTCGTCCAGTATCACGGTGGCTCCCCTTCCAATGTTGATGAAGAATGCGCTGGACTTCATGCGCTGAAACTGATTGATCCCAAACAGTCCTTGAGTCTGAGGGGTCTCAGGGACGGTGACGATGACGAAGTCTCCTCTTGGCAGCAGGTCGTTAAGGGCTTCTGGCCGGTGCAACTCGCTAACACCGGGGGGTGGCTCGTCAACTCGAGGGTCTACCGCAATGACAGTCATGCCGAACTCGGCGCACAGACGGGCCGCTTCTCCACCGATGCCCCCGACTCCTACGATTACCACCGTGGCGTCCGGCAGATGGATTGTCTGGTATCCTGGACTCCATTGTCGATTAAGTTGTCGAGGGATATAAACGTGTAATCCTCTAGCAAAAGCCAAAATGAACGACATGATATGGGCGCTGATGTGATCGCCGTAAATTTCCCGAGTGTTTGTCACCACAACATCGCTATCTATCAACGCCCGGTGATAATAGCCGGCCCTGGGACCAGCCTGAGGACAGGCAATCCATTTCAGGTTGTTAGCCCTTTCAAAGAGTTCAGGCGCTATATTCCCGAAGGCAGCGTCAACCTCGCCAATGACCTCCATGGCCTCTCCGACTGATTTGGATAGGTACACAATTACGTCCGGAATTTTATCCTTTAGCTTCTCAGGCCATGTGTCAACGTATGCCGTTTCTCCCTGTTCGGACGGGTTCAATATCAGCAGTTTAAACCCCATAGCTTCAGTCCTCTCGGGTAGTACCAATTGGTGGACAAGTTTAGGTCGGGCTAATTTTAGCCCCAACATAGAACGAAGTCACCCAAAGGAATCTGATAGGATGGCGTCAACATAACAACACCCTCACGGGGAACACCGGCAACCAAACGCGGTCGCGAAGAAAGCTGGCCAACTTAAAAAGGCGTTAACGGCCATCGCAGGGCATACCGGCAGACTTTTTAGGACAACCTGACGCTGCTCTCAATGATATTTATCTGATCGTGAACACTGTGGACGACCTCCCATCTGGCGCATATGTGTTCCACCGAGACCTGAAGGCTCTGGAGCTGCTGAAAGAAGGAGACTGCCGCCGGCAAGCTGGTCATCTGGGGCTCGATCAGCCGCTTCCGGCCGATGCCAGCGTCGACTTTTTCTTCATGACTAATCTGAATCCGATACTGGAGCGTTTTGGTAACCGGGGTTACCGGTTGGCTCAGCTGGATGCCAGTATCACAGCGGGCAAAATCTACCTGGCAGCCTATGCCCAAAGACTGGGGGCCTCTGGCCTGACGTTTTACGACGACCAAGTATCCGGATTCTTCTCGCCCCACGCGGAAGGTAAAAGCGTGATGTTCCTGGTGGCGCTGGGGAAGCGAGCCAGGCGTAGGCTAGTCACCCTCGACACCAGTCGGCTGAGGCAACAGCACAACTTGTAAAGGGCACCCCACTTAAGGAACTTGACCATCGCCGAGGAGTTGCCATACCTGGAGAGAGGACACACCTCTCCGAGACCAAGCGAGCAAATTTTAGAAGTAGAGACTATCAAGGTCCCAAAACCGTCAAGCTAGAAACCGGAGTCGAGGAGTGCTTTGCATGAGAGTGTATTGGCGAAAGGTAAAAAGGGGAGAGACCCTGATTCTCAGTGACGAAAACGACGGCCATGAAGAGGAGCTTGGAGGGTTCCGAGACACCAAACGGGGCATCGACGCGTTGGCGAAGACTTTTAGCTACGACCCGAGCCGCTCCCGGAAGGGGTTCCCATCTATCGAAGAAGCCAAGGATTTCGTGGAGTCCTTCAGACCTTGGGAGCTATTCGGCACCCAGGGCGTTACTGTCGACCCTGGGGTTAGGCCCGCCCTAGATTCGGCCACAACAGACACAGCGGCCACAACGGACACAGCGGGCACGCCAGACCAGCCGGCGCAGTCGATGGTGGCGGACCTGCGATCAACGAGAGGATGGTGGCAGTTCTGGAAGAAGAGTTAGACGCTCCATGACCCTCCCGCCAGAGACCCGCGCCAGTAGATGCCACTTGGCTTTGGTTTAGCCCGAATCCACCGAAAAGATGAGTGTCGCGGCGGGTTGAATGGGTAAGAAAGTGCTCCTGTGCGTCTGGGATAATGGTTTTCGAGACAGAAAACCAGCCAGAAACAAGGAGCACCCAATAGATGCTGCCACGCCACCACCCCGACCGCATCCGCATCGCCTTCGACGACCACCGCCTGGTCAACAATGCCGGGCTGATCCTTCCCGCCACGTTGGCCTTGCACCTGGGCCTGGGCGATGCGCCAGGCCGAGCCAATCCTGGCGATAAGATTTCGACTCTGGTGACCTCGGCGCTGGCGGGCGGCGACTGCATCGACGATGCCAATGTGTTGCGCACCGGCGGGACAGCCTGCACCCTGGGCAGTGTGGTCAAGGCGCCATCCACCCTGGGCACCTTCCTGCGCAGCTTCAGGTGGGGCCACGTCCGCCAGCTGGACCGGGTGAGCCGCCGATGTCACCGTGCTGCACTGCCGGATTCCCACGGAACTGCACCGCCGGCTGCGGCATCTGATGGTCGACGAGGGTCCCAGCGTCACGGCCCTGGTGATCGACTTTCTCGAGGAGGGGCTGCAGCAGAGAGGCCGATAGGCTGCGGCGGAGACCCTCCTGCATCTGGTGCGTCGGTGCGATGGTGTAGAGGAGTATTGGAGATCTGGACCTTGCGAGGCACCTGCGCGATCCAGGCAGCGGCGGCGGTATCCCATGTGTCCGACTCCAACACCAACGTTGACACCGACACCGGAACCAGGGGATGTCGGGACGCCGCCATCGCCCATCCGGACGCGGGCGATGGCCTCCTACAGCTTCATACAGCTCGAGTGGGACATCCCGGAGGGCAGCGGCATCACCAGCTGCCAGATCCTGTGGGGACCGGACGCAGACTCCCTGGCAGTCCTGCTGAACGACATCCACCGGGACGCCAAGGGGTTCGTGGAGCGGGGGGTGGAGCCAGAGACCTCCTGGCGGACGCGCTTGCAGCGGCAGCATCCGCCATAACCAAAAGGAATTGACGTAACAGGGGTTAAGCGAACCAAGATGAAGTTGATTGCCCTGGCCCTGGTAGGCGTCCTGATGGTGGTTACTGTCGCGTGTGGCGGGGAAGAGCCAACCCGCCACACGCCGCCGCCTCCCCAGTCGGCGCCGGTCCAAGAGGAGTACTCGCCAGAAATGAAGCAGTTCTGCGATAGGTTTGGGCGGTCGGTTGGCCAGTTGCGAGCGCAAGGTTACAGCAGTGAGGAATTGTTCCAAGCCCTGTTAGAGAAAGGATGGACTAGTACTCAGTCAACCGTGAAATCGCAGTATCTTTGGAACAGCGTAACCCCAGAGTGGTTGCCTATCGGGCCTTACCGAGGCCGCCGAACCCTTCGATTCCAAACATGACTGAACACTAAACTAAAGCCAAGGTGGGATGTGCATTTAAGTGGCGATGATGATCATCTGGGTTACGCCGGTGAATCCCCCTCATCCGTACTTGGAGAATGACCCGGCTCCGTCGTCTGACCCTCACCGTCTGCGCATTTCACCTTGGCTTCAGTTTAGTACTCAGTCACGTCAGGAATGAAAGTTTCCGAAAGGCTCCTTGGAAGACGCGCCATGTTGACACACGAAGAAACTTCAAAAATGACCCTTGCATTCCAAACATGACTGACTACTAGTACCGGTTCCAGATAGTCTTGTCGATACTGGAAAGTCACTTCCAACTGTGGATTCCAGCTTGCGCGGGAACGACGGGCAGGTGAAACGGGTATCTGGTATAAGGCATATTCAAGTGGAAACGGTACTAGTAGTCAGTCAATCTTGGAATCAAAGAGATAGAGACGGTGAAGTTTGGAACGGGCGTCTTGGGTGTTGAACTGCCAGTTAATGGTGGTCTGGGCGGCGTTGCGCTCCGTCACCAGGGCCTGGACTTCCCGCTGCAGCGTCTCCTCATCGGCCAGGCGCCTCTTGAGGCAGCAGCGGGACAGCACGCTGAACTCGATCTCCGCCATGTTCAGCCAACTGCCATGCTTGGGGGTGTAGTGGAACTCCAACCGTTTCGCAATCCGCCAGGCTTCGGCCGCTGGGAACGTCTCGTACAGGGACGCCGTGCGATGGGTGTTGAGATTGTCCAGGACCACCCGTACCACCGGGACCTCCGGATAGGCTTCATCCACCAGCCAGCGCATCTGATGGGCGAAGTCCTGCATCGTGCGCCGCTGGGTCACCGCCACCTGCCGCCAACCCGCCAACGGCTCACAGGCCATAAACAGGTTGCGCGTGCCCTCCCGCCGGTACTCGTAGTCCTGCCGCAGGGGGATCCCAGGCCGAGCCGGGAGCGCCGGCCGCGTCTCCGCCAACAATTGGGAGGAGGTCTCGTCGAAGCAGACCACCGGCCTCTGGGAGTCATAGGGTTCGGCGTACAGGTCCAGCACGTCCTCCATGTGGGCCACGAACTCGGCGCTCACCTTGGGAATGCACCACTCCCGCTTCTGCCAGGGCTTGAGGATGTTTTTTCAAGTGCAGCCGCACTGTCTCATGGGACAGCGATGGCGCCAGCCCCAATTCCACCACTTTGCCGGCCAGCAGCCGCAGGGTCCAGTGGCCGTGGCCTTCCGGCGCCGGGCTGCAGGCCAGAGCGATCAGGTGGGCCTCCCCCCGGTCGTCCAGCTTCCGGCGCCGGTGGGCCTGGGACCGGTCCTTGAGCGCCCCGTCCACGCCATCCTCGGCGAAGCGCCGCTTGATCCGGTACACCGTGCCGTCAACCACGTCCAGGGCTTGGGCCACCTGGGGTTGCAGGCCAACCCTGGCCGGTCTTGATCAGGATGCGGGCCCGCGTAACCACCCGGGCAGCGCTCTTGCCAGCCCGAACCAGATGCTCCAATTGGTCCCGCTGCTCCGCAGTCAGCCGGACTCCATACTTTTCCCTGACCATACCGCCACCTCCCAGCAACACTATCCACAGTCAGGGTAGCTGCTTCAGTCAGTCTTTCACATTACCATCTAAATCCAGTTTGACTGACTACTAGTTTCATGGCTGTCTGGCGCTACACCGGTTACTTGATGGGCATTCCAGAGACTATCCTGTTCCGAGACGCGGAGGAAGCCCTGAGACTTCACGACATCGGGCTCATGTGTGAGCCGTCTGCCCAAAGGGAATCCATTGTCATGGCCCATGCTTTGATAAACTCGGCTCCGATAGTGGCCGGAATGAGCGATCCCAATGACCGGCGCAAGCTATCCCAGTACGCGTACCATCTTACCCGAGGACTTATCGGGGACACCCTTGCGAATCAGCTTGAGTTTCCGAAGGGATCGTCCTTTGGAGTTGTCGCCCGGTTTCGCATTGAAGAGCGGTTAAATCGAATCCTGCGTCAGCTGAGCCCGGGATATGGTCAAAAGGCCAATCTCAACAAGTTCACCGGCTTGCTCGAGACCTCCTTGGTACGACGAGGCGGGCATCAGTTACCGGCTTCCCGACCACGTATACGCCGAAGAATCCAGCCGGTGGTGAGCCAGTGTCCGGTATCCAGTGACCAGCGGCCAGTAGACCGGCCGGCCGCTAACCACTGGTCACTGACGCCGCTCTCCCCTATACCCGCGGGAGAAGGGCCGGGAGTGAGGGCGAACCCTGCCCGGCGGTATGAAAGCCGGTGGTATGAAACAATGGGGGAAGAACTCTTGAGCCGGATTAAATCCGGCTCAAGAGTTCTTCCCCTCTCCCCGCGGGAGAGGGGCCGGGGGTGAGGGCGAACTCCCCTCTCCACTGACCACCAAGGAGGTCTGCCATGGCCAGCCGTATCCTGGACACGATCGACGCACCGAGCGACCTCAGAGCGCTGAGCTACGCAGAACTGGACCAGGTGGCCCAGGAGGCGCGGGACACGATTATCTCGGTGATCACCGAGCGCGGCGGCCACCTGGCGTCGAACTTGGGCGTCGTCGAGCTTACGCTGGCGCTGCACCGGGTTTTCGACAGCCCCAGGGACAGCCTGGTCTGGGACACCACCAACCAGACCTACACCCACAAGCTGGTGACCGGACGCCGCGACGACTTCCAGAACATCCGGCTGGAAGGCGGCCTGTCCGGGTTCGGCGAACCCAGCGAAAGCCCCCACGACACGCTCTGCGCGGGCCACACCGGCACCGGCCTGTCCATTGCTCTTGGTTTTACCCAGATGAAGCCGGGAGAACCCTTCGCTTTCGCGGGCCTCTGGGACTCGTGGCAGGACCCGGAGGGAGAAGACGGTGTTGAGGGCCCCGGAACTGTCGAAGAAGTGCTGGATGTTCTGGTAGACCCTGAAGAAGATGTCGGGCCTGAGTTGGTCTCCGGTGGCGTTCTGACAGATGCCGCCGTCGATCATCAGGTCGAGAGTATTCGGCGTGCGACTGTAGTACTAAACTAAAGCCAAGGTGAAATGTACATATCGCCAGGCCGCATTGCCGGTGGCCACCCAGTTAGGGCCTATGGGTGATATGAGGTGATGTGGAGTCCTTTCGGTGGTCTTCAAGACCTCCGAATTGCACATCCCACCTTGGTATTGGTTTAGGCGGTCCTTGAACCCGCCCGGAGAGGGGCGCGGAGTTCGGACGAGGGTCGCGGGGTTGGGCTTGGCCTGGGATGCAGCCAAGATGGGCTGGGGCAAGCTGGCAACCGCCCCCGGCATCACCGCTTCATGGACCATGTCCGCCAAGCGGGGAATTGATCTCAGGGGCCGGGCGCAAAAATCTGCGTGGCGGCCCCTGGAAGGGGCAAACCCGGACATGTTATGTCCGGAAGATCTCTGGACAGTTCCCCGGGAAACCCGCCCGTTTGGGACATCCTGGCGCAGGAAGCACAACATGCCTAACCCCGCCTGAGATATCCCGGCAGCCAGGTTGGTAAATCATGGGGATGTCCCCAAGCATTAGTTCAGGAGCGAGAGAATGTCGATCAGCAGCGTGGAAACCGCCATCCAGCAAGCCCGGTCGGTGATAATGGATTGGGCCCAGGTTGGGTTCATGGATTGGCCGGAGGACCATACCCGTTCCACCGTCATCGATCCCGTCATCACGGCCCTGGGCTGGGATACCTCCGACCCCAGGGAGTGCCGCCCGGAGTACCGGCGCTCCCGTGGCGATGAAGCTGCCGGCAGGGTCGACTACGCCCTGTTCGGCACTCCCGATCTCGACGCCATCGATAACGGCACAGTGGCGCCGGATGTCATCATCGAGGTGAAGGGCCTGATCGTCGCGCTGGACCAGCACGTCGAGCAGATGCAGCGCTACGTCGAAGCGGCCCCCCGGATGCGGAAGGGCGTGGCGGTGCTGACCAACGGGTTGGGGTGGTGGCTGTACGACCTCGACCGGAGCGGAGCCTTCCCAGAGAAACGCATCGACCCCATCCACCCCATGGCGGTCGATGCGAGGGAAGCAGCCCTGATTTTGAACGAACGGCTTGACCGGCGGAGGTTCGGATGAGCTCTGAGGCACATCAACCGAGCGCGGAACCCCGAGGACCGGCCTTCAGGATGCCCCTCGGAGCTGGAGAAGAACATCCGGGGAGACCGGAACGTCAACTACGTCTGCCACCCGCAGGTGATCCGGCTGATGGCCAACGCCTGGGCCCAGTGGCGCTTCGACCGGAAGATGGACGGGGCCGCGCTGGCCGCCGGCATCGGGGCGGCCCAACTGAGAACCGCCGACTCCGAGAACGTCCTCTACCAGGACTGGGGGATCATCAGCCACGGGCGGAACACCAAGTTCCAGGGCGTCAGGCACGAGAACTGGGAGAAGGCCACCACGGAAATCCTGCGGCTCGCGGGAGCGCAGGGACACTGAAGGAGAGAGGAACCAACATGACGATGCTGGAAATGGCCGACTGGCCCGGCACCCCCGGACTGGAGCGCCTCGCGTCGGCCGCGCAGTTCATCGCCGAGAGCCTCAAGCTCGAGGGGGAAATGGCCGACTGGCTCGGCACCCCCGGGCTGGAGCCCCTCGCGTCGGCCGTGCAGCTCTTCAACGAGAGCCTCAAGCACGAGGAGGACAACCCGCAATACCCGCCGGAACCAGACGAGCTGAACACCCTGCGCCAGGATGCCCGGATGCTGCTGGGCTACAAGGACACTCTTCTCTTCAGCATGGTAACCCACTCGGAGCTGGCCGAGATGGCGGAGGCTGGGCAGATCCAGGAGGGCATGGACATGGTGCCCGTCGTGGCCCGCGGTTCCGACGAGCAGTTCATCGGGATGCTCATTGATCTGGGCGAGCCCGAGGAGGACGACCCGGAGGACGGGGAGTACGGCATCATGGCCACCCGGCTCTACCGGGACGCCGGGTGGGTTGGGTTGAACGAGCAACTCCCCTTGTGTCGGGGCCTGGAAATCCACATCTTCAGCAGGAAGGGCCGCCCCGAGGAGCCCGCGGGGATCCTCGCGATCAGGCAGGGCAGGATGGATGGTCCACCCGGCGTCCCCGAGCCCCGGGGTGAGCTGAACGGGGTCATCCGGGAGGTGATGCGGTGGCACGGCGCCACGAGCTTCGCCTGGCATGAGCCGGAGGGTCTGGAGGAATAGGAAGCCGGCGTAGCTGTTGCTGGCCAGCAACAGCTGCGCCGGCGCCAACCACACTCACTTCACCGAACTGCTGCGGGAACGGGAGGGCATCGACCTGAGCTGTCCCATGGTGCGCCGCATCCTGACCAAGGCAGGCATCGGAAGTCCTCGCAGCCGCCGTTCCCAGCAACACCGGTTCCGGCGCCGGAGCATGCCCCAGGAGGGCATGCTGGTGCAGATCGACGGCAGCAACCATCCCTGGCTGGAGGACTTGGGACAGAGTACCAGGGACGGACCGGACCCAGGGTAAACCACCGTCCTGGAGGCCCCAGGTTGCCGATTCCCGGGCTGCCAGCCATCCAAGCGAAGGGGTTGTGGCGCCCATTATCAGCCCAAAGCCCCTGAAATGGCCGCCTGGGGCGAAAACCCCCGTTTCCCGCCATCCCCTCCGGATGGGATGTTCCACGCTGGCTCGAGGTGGTCGGAAAAGGAATATCGGGTCAATTCCAAGTTGCTATTGACAACCGCCAGGCTATGCGCGAACCGGCCTTCCCAGATCCTGAACCCCTAAGGCTTGGCCGTCGGCCTACCGCATAATGCCTAACCAGTCCACGTAGGGTTGGAAGTTGACAACCCAGCTGCTTGAGAGAGCCCTTGACGATCCTCCCTCCAACGGGGATGCCCCTGTGCTGCCCCACCACTGAGATCCGCGCCTTGACGATGGCCGACCTCGACAGCCACACTGCCCTCACGGACTGGACCGACCGGCCACCAGGTCCAGCGGAGGCGGACATCACGACCTTCAACCCAGTCCGGCGCCACATCACCAGGGGCCGTGGGGAAACCAGGCTCTGCGACGGCCGTGCCGCCGGCGGGGCGGACATTTCCACCAGCAACCTGGAGGCCCTGCGGCAGTCCCGCGCCGAGGCGACCCTCTGCCCCGTCTGCCAGCAGAACTCCGGGATCTCTCCCCACATCCTCAGGCCCAGACGCCCCTCCGGAGGCAGCAGAAACCTGGCCTGCCTCTACACCACGCCGGTGCTGGACGACTTCGACAACATCCGCAACTGCCCGCGCTGCCGGAAGACCCCCGGCGACCGCACCTGCCGGGACTGGGACGAAGCCCGCAAGGGGGTGAGGGTCCTGCACCAGGAGGCCAGGCGCATTGCCAGGGAGGTCACGGATATCCCGGAAGCCACCGGAGGCTGCACCGCCACCATCTACGAGTTCCTGGACGGATCGGTGGGCTACTTCGCCTTCGGAGCCCCGCCCTGGCAGGAGGCCGGAGAGATCACCGGCTCGGTCCGTGAACAGGCCCTGCATGTCCTGGAAAGCCGAGGGGTTCCAGGTGGAAAGGCAACCTGGACCACGGGAGCCGCACGGCCCAATCAGGGTGATCTGACAGGAAGGTGATGGCCGGTCAAGCCCCTCAGGGCTTTGTGGACAAGGACCTGGGAGGCGCCTCCTGCCACCGCGATGACCGGGGGAAGCTCGGGCTTGGTGCCACAGAATCGTCCATCCACGGGTTCACCCCCACCCGCGTGGGGAAAGCGCCAACTGGGCCGTCGCCAACGACCAGAAGTTCGGTTCACACCCACCCGCGTGGGGAAAGCGACAGGGACGTTTAACAGCCTGATATTCGAGACGGTTCACACCCACCCGCGTGGGGAAGGCTCTACCGGCGGTGCCACCAGTCTATAATTCTGGGTTCACCTCCGCGCAAGCGGGGCCGTCCTTTCCTTTGCCCTCGCAGCGGGCTAACCCTCGTCCAGGAGCCTGCGGACGCCGCGCTCCCTAACCCAGGCCCTGAAGACCTGGTAGAGGTCGCGGTCCTCTTGATGCTCGGACGTGGCCATGCTCTCGAGCCAGATCTCGAGGACGCGGGCGGCCGACAGGCAGGCGTCGCCGGAGAATCGTCCATCCGTGGGTTCACCCCCAACCGCAAGTGCCAGTTGTTCCAATAGTCCGGCGGACAACTGCCTTAGCTCTCGTCTGCCGGTGTCGCCGATTCGTCCTCAACAACGTACCCGACTATGGTGCCTTCTGCGTAAGCAGAAAGCTGGATAACATTCCTGTCGGGAAACAAGCTACCTGGGTAGTGCATCACCTTCCCGTTGACCTTCTCAACGTAGTCTCCCCATTGGTACGTGGTGCCATTGATTTCCACTTCCTCGACCACACAGTAATAGGCTTCCGAAGTTTTGCCCGTGTTGTTTCGCCTAACTTTGGAAAACCCATGAACGAATGTCATGTGGGAAGACATTTCCCAATCGTCGAACACCCCTTTGAGTGGTCGGGCATTGGGAAAGGCTCTGGCGATAGCCGGGGGCATCGTATCCTTCTTGATTTTAATGTTCTCTCCGCACAACATGCATATCATCATCTAACTCCCTTAACTGCGCCGGTTGTTCCAAAACTCGCCTTGATTCGGGACTTTTGGAGCAAAGCCGGTTCACCCCCACCCGCGTGGGGAAAGCGCCAGCAGGATGTAAACATCGGTCATGCCCATGGGTTCACCCCCACCCGCGTGGGGAAAGCTCCTGCAACCGATGCGGCAAGCGTTTCATTTCGGGTTCACCCCCACCCGCGTGGGGAAAGCTAACCAGCCTTGCCCATGCGTCCTCTTGCTCCTGGTTCACCCCGACCCGTCCGGCACTTCATAACCTATCCCAGGACCGGCGCTGCAGGACCTGGGAATGAACCCTTCACCTGAATAGCTTCTCCAATGGGGCGGCCGGCGTCCTTCGTTCGAGACCGCGGCCCCGTCCGCCCGGTCCGACACTAAATTCAAGGAGAAGCAACGTGCAAATCTACCCACCTTTCCCATCCTGTCGTGAGGACACGCCGAAGCGACAGGCGGAAAAACAGATTTACCAGGCCCTCGCGGCCTCCGACCTTGAGGGTTACGTCCTCTACGAGGTCAAGCCCATCTCAAGCGCACCGCAGTTGGACTTCGCCATCTGGATCGTCGGGATCGGAATCTTCGGAGTCCAGGTCAAGGGCGGCAAGTATGTCGTCATCGAAGGGCGGTGGTACCTGATCACCGACCAGGGGCGGCACCCCAGGGAGTCCCCCGTGCCGAGCACTTGGGACGCCGCCATGGCCATCCGCGACGTAGTCCAGGAGCAGCTCCACCAGAGCATCTTCGTAACCCCGGTCCTGGCCATGCCCAACATGGAGCCCAACGAGGACATCGAGGCCCTCGCCGGGTCCAGGAACGTCGCGATGCACTGGGGAGACCCTTCCCAGATCGTCGACCACCTCGTCCAGTTGGCCATCGACCGGAAGGTCTACATCACGCCCACGCCGGCCAGCATCGCCGCCCAGGTGCAGCTGGTCGAGCCCGGGCTGGTCCTCCCGCGCCAGGCTCCGGCCGGGCTGGACGCCCAGGAGCTCCACATCCATGTCGAAAACCTGCACATCCACGTCCCCCAGGGCGGACTGTCGGTAGTGGAGGTGAAGGCGGCCTAGCACCCAGCCACAGCCCCCGGTCGACCTGGTCGAGGACGGCGGCCAGGAGACCCCGGGGCTGTGGTCCTCGACATCATCCAGTCCCGGAGCGGTCCAACCCGGGACAGGCCTTCATTCATGGGCCGGGAGGCCGCTCTCCCCGCAGGGGACGAGGCGGATGTGGAAGCAAGGAGTCCGGACCCACGCCGAAGACCGCCGGACCGGCCCGGGACCGGGGCATTCCCGGACGAAACGCGCCCCGGGCACCCCCACGCGCCTGAAGGCCTTCTAGCGGAACCTGGAGCGATTTCCAAGAGGGCCTTGCATCTGCAGCCGCATGAAGCGGATCCTAAACTAAAGCCAAGGTGGAATGCGCAGAATGAGAGGGCTTCACTGGCGCAACCAAGCCAATCTTCATCGCCCATCGAATGTACATCCCACCTTAGCTTTAGTTTAGTAGTCAGTCACGTCAGAAATGAAAGTTTCCGAAAGGCTCCTTGGAAGACGCGCCATGTTGATACAAGAAGAAACTTCAAAAATGACCCTTCTATTCCAAATATGACTGACTGCTAGTACCGTTTCCACTTGAATATGCCTTATACCAGATACCCGTTTCACCTGCCCGTCGTTCCCGCGCAAGCTGGAATCCACAGTTGGAAGTGACTTTCCAGTATCGACAAGACTATCTGGAACCGGTACTAAACTAAAGCCAAGGTGAAATGTGCATATCGCTAGACCGCACTGTCGGTGCCCACCCAGTTGGGGCCTAAGGGTGATATGAGTTGCCGTGGAGTCCTTTCGGTCGTCGTCAAGACCCCGAAATGCACATCCCACCTTGGTATTGGTTTAGCTATGCTGGAACCCCGCGGGAAGTCCCGGCCAGAACGCAACCTCAACCCGGATCCCCACGCGCTGGCCTAATTACCAGAGTCCGAGGAACGATCCCCATCGGTCCAGACCCGCCGGACTCAGCCCGTGTGGAAACGCCGGGTGCAGCCCGAGGATCCCCGCGCAATGCGTCCCGATCCAGACCTGCCGGACACCGTACCAGGAGCAGGGGGAATCGCCCCTGCGGGGGGTTTTGAGACAGCCGGAAGGGCCAGAACGCCGCCGGAACGTAATCGACATCAAACCTACTTAAATCATACTCATTTTCTCTAACAACCAGGGGGGGCGTGGGCAGGGGGCGCGCGCCGCCGGAACGAAACGCACATCCCCTGAGCACAGGCCCCGAACAAAAAAACCGCAATCCGAACATCCTCTCTAAAATTACATCAGCCGTGCTGGGAAACCCCGGATTCCATGCTCCCGCAGGGGGGCCGGAATGAAACCAACAACAACTGTGCTTGGAACTACCCCCCTTTGGCCAGCCCCCCCGGCAGGGCATTTCGGCAGTCAGTCCGGACGGCTTTTAGAGCATTTTGAGACTGGCCGGGGGCGCCCTCGCTCCACAGACGAGGGCGCCCCCGGCGGGACCATCCTGGCCTGGAGCGCCTGCCAGAATGCCGTCGCGTCCGCCCTCTCCATCCGGGGCAACTGGAACAACCTGCCGCAGTATCTCAGAGAGTGGTTGTACGACGGCGGCGACCGGGCGCGTCCCTGCCGGACCGAACTGGACGTAAATCTCTGCTTCGCGCCGTTGCTCAGGTGGGTCCTTGCGTGGTGGCGGTCCGGCCGGCTGGCGCTGGCGGTTGACCCCACGTTGAAAGGGGACGACACCGCCGCTATCGTCATCAGCGTGGTCTACCGGGGTTGCGCGATTCCCGTGGCCTGGCGCATCCTGCGCGCCAACCAGCGCGGGGCTTGGATGGACCCGATAGTGGAACTGCTGCAGGCCCTGGCCCCGGCGGTCCCCAGGGAAATGACCGTGGTGGCGCTGTGCGACCGGGGCCTGGCCAGTCCAAAATTGTGGAAACAGATCCTGGCTCAGAGCCGGCCCCGGCGACGGCCGGGGGCTGGCATCCCTGCATGAGGTATCCGAAAAACGTCACTTTCTGCGCCGAGGGCGGTCGGCGGCTGCCCGCCCGCGCCTTCGTTTCCCGTCCGGATACCGCGTGGACCGGGAGCGGGACCGCTTTCGGCGCAGCCGCCGCAAAACGCCGTTGCACCCTGCTGGCGGTCTGGTACGTTGAACAGGAGGAGCCGTGGATCATCCTGACCGGCCTTCCGCCGGACGAAGTTGGGGTGAGTTGGTACGCAATCCGCTTCTGGATCGAGTTGGGGTTCAAGGCGATCAAGAGCCTGGGTTGGCAATGGCAAAAGACCCGCAGGACTGACCCGGCGCGGATTTCGCGGCATTACCAGGCTCGTCAAGTACCTGGGCGACCCGCCCACCTACTACGTGTACACCCTGCAGGGAAACATCACCATCGGCGCCATCGACAGGATCTACAGCCAGTCCAAGTTCCGCGAGATGGTGGGCGCGGCCACCAACATCGTGATCCCGAAGGTGGCCGGAGCGGCCTGGGAGAAACGCATCCAGGCGATCCTGAGGCTCGCCGAGGACGTGGATGTCGGCGATGCCAGCCACCCCGTCCAGGAGACCCGGACCTGGATCATGGACTACCTGATCGAGCGGTACGTCCGGGACGAGGAGGAGAGGGAGAAGGCCGCCCTCGTCCGGTACCCCTACATGAAGGACGGACTAATCAGGATCTTCCTCGAGGACTTCAGCAAGTGGCTCGACGTGAACTTCGGAAAGAAGCTGGACAGCCACGAGCTGGCGCGGAAGATGCGGAGGATTGGGGGCGAGCCCGACCACATCAACCTCACCATCGGGGGCGCCCGGACCAGCCGGAACTGCTGGAAACTCCCGGACAGCTTCCATCCCCCACAGCGGGACCAGGAGGAAAATGAGTCACGGGGAGACGCGCCTGAGTAGCGGGAAGAACCCGGGAAAAACCCCGATCTGAGCGTGAAAAGAAAAAGTGAGTAATAGTACACGCGCGCGAAAATATAAAAACGTTTTTATAAAAAAACTCCATAACTCCGTAACTCCGTAACTCAAATCTGGGATTTCGTGCTCAAAATAGCCCTTTTTCTGAGTTACGGGGAAGGTCTGCGCCGTAACTACCGCAACTCACCCCTTTATATACGCGAGCAGACAATTTGGCCTTGAATGAATGAATAAATTCTCCCCTCCCGCGAGCGGGCATTTATATAGGGGAGAAAACCCCGGGAACGGCCAAGCCCCGGGGGAAGCGGCAGAGCCGGCCGTGGACCCCACGGAGAGAGAGCCGGAGAATACGCCACAGTGGGTTAAACAGACCGCAGGGCCGCAGAAAGGACTGTGAGAGCCACAACGAGCAACAGGACGCGCTACGGCGATTCTGGAGCGATGGAGACTCAGGACAGACGGAGACCCAGGACATACTGGGGCGGGAGCGCCCCGGCGTGGAGGAAGTGGAACCAGGATGCAGGAAACCGAGATAACTACCAACGAGTTCAGGGTGGTGGGGCCTCCGGGCTGCGGAAAAACGACCTGGCTGGGAGACCGGGTGGACGAGGTCGTGGAGGCCACCCGGGCATGCATCCCACGTCCAACCACCGGTCAACGGGCCAACGGGTTGGAGTCGGTCCTGGCCGAAGATACAATCTGGCCAGCCATCTAGCCGGAGACGCTCATGACTGACTGCCCCCTCCAGGACGCCAAGAACAAATTCAGCGCCGTGGTCGACGCCGCCCTGGCTGGCAGTGGACGAGTACGAACGCCTCTGCCGCTTGGAGAAGGCCAACGCCCCCACGCTGGCGGAGCTGTTGCTGGATATTCCGCAGGACGACCAGGAATTCGAGCGCATTCCCCTGCCGGCCCGGCCCCTGGACCTGTGACGTTTCTGCTGGACACACCGGCACCCTGTCGGCGCAGCGGAGACAGGACCGGCATCCCGAGGCCGCCCGATGGCTGGCCGCTCAGCAAACGGCCGACCTGCACCTCAGCGTGGTAACCGTGGCCGAGATTCAGAGGGGCATCGCCCAGCAGGAGCGGAGCAACCCCAGCTTTGCCCTCGAGCTGGCCGTCTGGCTGTCCAGGGTGCTCACCTGGTACGGCGACCAGATCCTCGCGTTAGATGTGCCCACGGCGCAGCGATGGGGAAGGCTCTCCGCTACCCTGGGGCACGACGGCGTGGACCTGATGGTCGCCACCACGGCCCTGGAACATGGCCTCACAGTGGTGACCCGCAACGTCAAGGACTTCATTCCTACTGGGGCCAGGGTATTCAACCCCTTCGGTGGTCAGGAAGCGACTCCGGCATGACAAAGGCCATTGCCCTGACGGCACCGCCGGCCGCCTGGCCGGAGCTGCCCATCCCCCAGTCCGTGCAGATCATCGCCGTCGACGCCGAGGGCAAACCCACCCTTGACCTGGCGTCGCATTACCCCGGCCCCTCAATCGCCACCCCCGACGAGGCCTATAGCATCTGAGGTAACCTGGATCTTCTGGCCGATCAGAGGATTGAAGCCTGCGCGGTCACTGGACGGGCTATCTATGCTAGGCTCAAAGCAATTACCTACAGGAGGGCATCGGCAACTGCTCCAGCACCCGCACCACTAAACTCCTCCCACCAATCCTCCGATATGTTCATATTTAGATATATCATTAGTTAAACATTAAGATGTCAATATAAAGCAGCTAGTAGTCAGTCAACCGTGAAATCGCAGTATCCTTGGAACAGCGTAACCCCAGAGTGATTGTCCAACCGGTCTTGCCGGGGCCACTGAACCCTTTGATTCCAAACATGACTGAGTACTAGCTGAGCGCGTCTCGCCATATCAAAGAACACAGGATTTTCTCAGGTTACTCGTTGGGCAGACCCACTCAGGAAGCCGATTCAGCGACCATTGCTGCACTTCAGGTTTGAGGAGCAGCAATGGAGTACCTGGAGGTGAACCGAGTGGAAACTACGGAAGTGATCCGGCTCTACCGGTCGGGAACGGGAGTTTCCCGGGATACGGAGCGAAAGTCCATCGCGGCAGCGAAGGAGGCGGGGATGGCCTGGAATGAGCCGGTTCCCACCGAGGAGCAGTTGAGCAGGCTGGCGGGAATCAGCGAGCCAGCCCCCGGGTCTACTAGATATCCTACGCATCGCTGCAGCGGTTCTTCCTGAGCCGCCGCCAGTTGCGCTGCAGTCTGAGCACGGTCCGGATGGAAGCGACCGCTCGGGGAGAGGTGGCGGAACTGGACTGCGGCTGTCCGGGCCGGTCATCAGCGACCATCGCATTTCAAATCACCAGATGGTCATCGAAGGCTCTAAACCAAAGCCAAGGTGAAATGCGCAGATGGTGAGGGTCAGACGACGGAGCCGGGGCATTCTCCAAGGACGGATGAAGGGATTCACCGGCGCAACCCAGCTGATCATCATCGCCACTTAAATGTACATCCCACCTTGGCTTTAGTTTAGCTACCAAGAGCGTCTGTCCCCGGACCGGGCCCGGATAGGCCCGAAAGGAGTCACACCCAGGGAGTAACCCGATATTAGGCTGAATCGAGCACAGGATGGACTGATACTCGTGAAAATTGACAAGGTGCCCCTAGCCGTTAAAAGGCTATGGACAGCCGGGAAACGGCAGGAGAAGTAGTCGTATTCAATCAAATAATCGATTATGAATATTGATACTACTACTACTGTTCGTAGCCGTTTGACAGCCGGGGATAGCCGTCAAACGGCTATGGCTGGCTCCGGTGCTTACGGTCTTGGAGGTGCGGAGACCAAGTTAGGTCCAGGGATGAATTGGATTCGGGTATGGAGATGGGGTGACAGGAGGATTCTGGGGGCCGGTTCGAGTCGGTTCGACCGTTGACCAGAAGATAGGGGCTGGTGAGTGGAAATCACAAGCCGGTAGATAGATGGCGCGCAGTTCAGTTCAGTCTTCAGAGCCGACGAGACCCTGCTCGTATGGCCAGCATGACCTTTCAGGTCGTCCTTATGCAGCGCCCACGCTAACCATGGGCGCTGCATATCGCTATACCGAAGGATATTGGTGGTTACAGGCGGGCAGGCGTCAACCTTCAGCCGTTGGGGTGTGTTCGTAAGCCGGGGGAATGGTGTCAGCATCAGGCTGGACGGAGTTCTGATCTCCTGCGGGTTGACCGGCTTTGTCATGGCCATTTCCGGCTCGGATGTCGAGCATGAGATTTAGGCCTGACGTCCGTTCCAGCGCACTTTCGAGGTCTTTGAACATCCGGCGCTCCAGCCATGCAGCGGCCAATCCCGGGGCTGCGATGATGAAAACATCGCCATCGCGGGCTATACCCACGGTGTTCTTCACCCAAGCTTTAAAAGTGGGCTCTGGCAGTTGTTTCCGGATGTCTTCCAGCACCAAATCCCACATGGCTTTGGCCTCAGGGTCTGCTTCGGGAGGCTCAATCCAAGCCTGCTCAGGGGTAGGTTCCGGCGGATGCTGTCGGGGCTGGTCCCCGGCGTAGTCTGGGAGTCGGTTGGCGGTCTGCTGTTCTTTGATTGCTAGGACGTTGGTGATCTGGGCTTCCAGCTCATCGGGGTATTTCCTGTACCAAGCGATGGCGGTGTTGATGCCCTGCTTCCAGCTCTGGCCGAGATCGGGCCAGTGTTTACGGACCCTGGCGTCGATGTCGTTGGGGGTTGGGGACTGGGAGGGCACTTGGGCAGGTGGCGCGGCGGTGGTTAGTGGTGGCATTGGACTTTCAGTTGCCGCGTCCGGAGTTTGCGTATCGGCCGGGGTGTAATCCGGACCCGTTCCCCAGTTGGAGGTGGCTGTCGCGTCGCTGAGTGAGGAGCCGAGCCGGTCCTCGACGAGGTCTTGAATCCGTAGACGGTAGGCTGCGAAGAGCTGTCCGGTCTCCCTGGAATTCTTCTCACGGGGCTGCCAGCTGTTGAGAATTCCGGACAGCCGGTAGACGTTGGACTGGTTGGGTTCCCCGGGAGCTCCTGGCCGCTGCTGCACGGAGATCAAGCCGAGGCTGGTCAGGTGTTGGATCGCGACTTTGATGGTGGAGGTTCCGGCAGCGTCGATGGCATCGGCGATGGTTCTATGTGAGGGCCAGGCGATGCCGTCGGCGTTGGCGTAGCGTGAGATGGCGATGAGGACGGCTCGGGTGGTGATGCTCAGGCGCGGGCCGGTGTTGGTGGCCCAGTTCACGATGGTGTCCAGGCCGATGGGTATGGTGATGGAACCGGAGGTCGAAAAGTCTTGAGAATTCGGCGCAAATGCGTTAATATTAGTGGGCATGGCAGGCTCCTTTCTGCTATGCGATGGCTCAGCCGCTGAGAGAGATTTGCGGCGGGGCCCGGCACTTTTCGAGCAGCCTGCCGAGTGGAACCGGTGGGCTGTTCTACTTTTATGCCGACATTATGTGATGTGCGGATTATACCAAGTGATGTCGGTGCATGGTAGTCCAATTTACCGTCCTCGGGCCGTTTCCCCTGATAAATTATTGCTGACAGGGGTCTGACACCCGCCGAATCCGTCCTGCCCCGGCATTTTTGCCGGGTGTCTGGTGTGGCCGGGGGGTGCTTGACCATTGCGCGAGCAGAGTCTGACCGAGCGTGAGTACACATCCACAGGGTGTCATGGTTCTAATCTCTAATGGGTGAGCTGAAAACCGTTTGCTGGGCCGAAGATGTTCAGGCAAACGTCCATATAGACGGGAATAGCATTCCACCAGGACCTGTTGGCGATTGCCGGAAGGGCAGACGGTGTGTTGTGGGTATCAGACTATCCAGTCATGACGATCGAGACACGATATCTTAATGTCTAACTGACGTTATATCTAAATGGTTATATATAACCAAGATTAGGATGGGGTCCATGCGGGTGATCCCAGGCAGGCCGTCGAAGTTGGTGTCTGCGCCGGGATCATGGGCCGCCTCCACCCCAGGCTGATCAGCTGCTCGATGGCCGGCCTCCGCCGCTCGTTCAGGATGCTTTCGCAAGCGTCGTTAATCAGACGGCGCATTTCGTCGGAGATGGGAACTCCCTTCTCCCTGGCCATCTCTCCGAATCGCCGTCGCTTCGGATCCAACCATACATCAGTCGGCTTGCCATGGTGTTTTCCCTTTATGGACACTTGTGTGGATTCGATTATCCGTCTCCGGCCCCGGTGGGACTCCAAATAACCGAGGACGGGGCCGAGCCCCCGGGATCCAGACCACCTCGCCCTGCGGACGCAGGCGTGAAGGAGAATCCCTCGAGAGTTGCACAAACGCGGGCCCCTGCTCTACCATGCTTACATGGCCGCACAAACACCGGCCATCGGAGTTGAAGACGGGTTCGGGCATTCCATGTCCATGACGTGCAAGCCGAGGAGCATGGGCATTGGCCTCACCGATGAGGGATACAAGGCCTCTGCATCACGAGGGTAGACCGGAAGACAACGCACCAGGACTCCTTCATCCTGCTGGACGACTTCATGAAGCGGGAGCCGAAGCACTTGGTTTAGCCGCCCTCCGAAGGAGCAGTAATATGGGTCCAGCGGAACTCTCTCTGATCCAGGGCCCGGGAGAATGGCCCCCCAGGGACTGGCCCGCTTGCCCCGACGGGGTTAGGTACCTGGCTGCTCTCCAGGCCTATGACCGGATGATGGCCAACTATCAAGAGTTCATGGACGAGTCGCCGCCCCGGCTGAGCGATGATGCCTTGGTCGTCATGGGCATGGTGGCATGCGCATGGGAATGCACAAAATATCCTCAAGTCGTTTGCCCCGGTCTGGAAAGCGACCTGCTCGACCTCAGCACCACGAAATTCATCAGGGCGCTGAGCGAGGAGATATTCGCATGGCACATTGGGTTGATCATACTGACGGAGAACGGCTTGGACGAGACCCTGGCTGAGTTCGCCGTTCTGAGTCGCGACCCCGAATGGATGGGGTTGTCGCCGATTCTCCCGAAGCTCGCTGGCATGGATGTGACGGTCACCTGCTACCTACAGGGATATCCGATGGTAATAACGGCCATGCTGCCCGAACACATGGACCCCTACGTCCGTACAGTCCTCCAGAACTCCCGGATGCCGGAGGAACAGCGGAACGAAGAGAACTGGGTACTGGAGCAGGTGCTGCGCTACCACGGGGCAAAGCCCTATTTCATGCGCACGAACTCAGCCAGCGAAATCGGGGCTTTGCTGGATGCGGAGTAAGCCGGTGGGTCTGAACCGGCACCGGCGGATGGAGGTACGGTCCGGACGACCGAGCCCGGCATTCCGGTGGACGCTCCCCCAGGACGTGATGACGCGGCCCCTCGGTTGTTGGCGGAGATTGCCGCCGGGGTTAGCATGGCATGACGGGGCATCATAACTCCTCATCGACGCCAGCAGATTGGGCGCAAACCCGATCACTGCAAATTCAGCCCAAGGTTTGGCCTGACTACTGCCGATTGAACCGGTGGCCCAGTCCGGCAACTTAGACCGCCTCTCGGATGATAGAAGAGCATCGGCGGCAGGCCCGCATATCATGGTTGGGGTACTAGCCGTCCCTCAGTTAGGCAGCGGCGTGAGCCTGAGCCTCTCCTCGGATGTGCCGTTAACCCGTCGCAGCCCCCAAGCCGAGGTTGTGCTCCCTGAGTATCTGGTCCACAGCGGGCTGCAGTGCTCGGATGATAAACTCTCGTTGCGTAACACCCGACAGGGTTGCGGCTAACTTCAGCTGAGCCGAGAACTCATCCGACATCCTGACACTGACCAGCCGGTAGCTATCGCTATCTGCGTCCACAGTTGGCTTGGGACCAGGGCGAGTGCCCGGTCCACTTGCGGATTGTCGAGGTGTCTTGTTTCTACTGTCTCTTCGCCTGATGTCCATATTCATAATAGTTTATCCTTCGGCAACTCTTCTGAGAATACCAACTGGTAGACTGCGGCAATCTCCTCTGAACCTTTCGGGTCCCGCGGCCGGTATTCGTTCACCAGCAGACCTGCCGGCACCGCTCGCCTGATTGATGAGCGCTCACGAATTACCAAATCTGACACCTTGATGTCGCGGCAGCCCTGCAGTGCTGACATGGCTGCGTCAAGGTCGCGGCTGGCATGATGAGGCGAAGCGCGGTTTAGCACCGCCCTTACTACCAGGTGGTCATTGACTTGAAGGGCATCACCCGTCAGCTCGTCCAGCAACCCCACCGTCCAGATGTCCAGGCCGTTGGGTTGCACCGGCACGATGGCAGCATCAGCAACACGCAGAACATTTTCAATCGCTGGACCGTCGCCCGACCCTATATCGACTATGGTATCGTCGTATCGACGTGCCAGATCTGTGATCGCGCGTCGCAGCCCGCCGTCAAACTTCTGCACCGCAGCTGGTGCTTCACGCTGATGCTCGTGCCTTGACTCGACCCAAAGGCTGGAACTACCCTGCCGGTCGGCGTCAACCAGCATCACGTCTCTGCCAGCGCTCACTCGCCAGCCGGCCAGATGCACCGCAACTGTGGTCTTGCCGGTTCCCCCCTTCTCGCCGACCACTGCGACAATCATATCTCACCTGCATTTCGTTTCATAATATTTTAATGTAAGAATGTCTAACTAACCAAATATCTAAATGTTTGCATCGCTAAATATTTTACTACATCCTGTTGTCGTGCAGAAAGGCATTGGAAGAGCGAGAAATACTGATTCTGTTGCAGTTGGCAGGGGATTCATGCGGCGTGGAAACCCCGGACAGGAACCCGGCCCTGCTGCTTGGATCCTGATACCGGTACGACTTCGGGACGTTCAACGCCTTTTCAATGCCAGCGTTAACTGGAGGACATTGATACCCGGGCTGGCAGAACCTCGGGCCACTAGGACAAACCTTTGCCCCGATATTTTGGGCGCCCTATCGGATAAATCTGTTGACGGCCACCACCCAGGCTGGTGCAAGACTGGATACGCGGCGCTTGGCGGTTGCCCACCGGCATCAACAGCATGGGCCGCGAGCGTGAGCCGCCCGGGACTGAATGCGCCACTGGGCGCCCAATTTCCGGTGGTCAGCTTCGGAGGTGATACCGCTGGCCTACGAGGAAACCTGGGAGCACCGGTACACCGCGGCCGAGACCTGGAGGATTGCCGCCAGCGGGTACCAGTTACGTTGTATCTGCGGCGACTGAAGGGTCGGCTTCGCCGGGCCGTGGTAGCCGGGGCCCGCACCCGATGTCGGTGGACCGTCGGCGAAGGTCTCGGGGGACGCCCTGGTGGCCTACGCTGCCCGGCCGGACTTCGATGACGCTGACCCACTATGGCAGACCTGGGACGCAAGCCCCAACCCTGCCGTTGACGCCGGTCAGCCCATTGGCCTGGAAAAACTGGACTCCAAGGGCGAGGCGGGACGTTCGCCGTGCGACCACGAGTATGTCTGTGGCTGCTACGCTCAGGGCTATTCCGATGCCCTGCTGTCGATCCAGCCCCCGGCTTCGGACACGTTGCTGGACCAAGCCCGCCGGGCCGCCACGGAGGTTGCCCTCAGTGCCGGCGCAGAAGTCCGGCAAACCCAGGGGAGGAACCGGGTGACGCCGCAGGCCCGGTGGTCCACCTGCGGCAGTTGCTGACCGCCGCGGGCATTGCCCTGAACCGGATGATGGAAGACTGGGGCCAGCCGGTAGATACCGGCGGCAAGGCCCCGGAAGTCCTGATTGCGATGCGTCGGACGCAGGCGGCGCTGGACCAGGCATCCGACGCCGCGGCGGGCATCTGCCTGCCCTGAGACTGCCGTAGGGGCTGCTGGGTTATCCATCCGGGTATAAGCGTGCGGACACCGACTTCGACCGCCTGCCTGCGATAACCTGTCTGGACCCCATCCGCATCGGGGAATGAGGCGATTCCATCCAGCCCCGGGGGAATTCTGAAGCCGCTCAATCCACGGGCCTGCGGCCGGGAGGCTGGCCAGACTCGTGGAGGCCTGCAGCTTGTGGGTAAGGTGAGCGAATACAGGGATGAGTGATTCCGATAATGACGACTCGACAGAACGACCCCGAAACGATTCGCGAAGAAGGTGTCAATGCTCTTCTGAATCAGTTGCTCCGCAACCGAGGCATATCGGCAAGGGCAGAGCGCCGCAGCCGGGAGGGTGCGCCCGATATCCGCGTTGATTTGAGAAGCGGCGACCTGGTCATTCTGGAATGCAAGTGGGACGGCTCGGCCGGTCTCCTGGAAAACCAGTTTGATGAACGCTTGAGAGAGTCCTGTGAGGTCTGAGGACCCGTGAGCAACGGCCCGTGAGCAACGGCAAGGAGAGAGAAATGAGCGCAAGCCAAGGAGCCGGGGACCAGTCCCAGCCGAGAATCAAGCACACCCCGCACGGGGTCAGGCTGATCATCCAGCCCAACGGTCCGCCCCGCGTGGAGGTCCAGTACGAGAGCGGGGAGCTGGGCAAACTCACGGGATTCATCGACCACATCTCGACGCTGAGCATGCGGAGCTGGCAGATCAACGCGATGACCCAGCAGGAGGGCGGCCAGCATCATCCCATCATGGACAACCCCAGGAGGTTCGGCAGCCTGGCCGGCGCGCTGGAGGAGCTGGACCGGACGATTCAGAGGATGGAAGAGGTATGCCGCGGTATCTCGAAGAGGGAGAACCGCATGATGGAAGAAGCGCTGGCGGAGTTCGACAGCATACCGGCAGGCTGACCACACCGGGGCAGAACGCGCCAGGATGCCCAAAACGGGCAGGCAACTGCAATCAGTGGTTTATGGGCGGATTGGACAGGATGAGGCCCGAAACGGGCTGCCCAGAACCGCCAGGAGACTCCCGGCGCGGCCCCCTGAGGGTTTCCGGGAGGAATTCCGGGAGAAACCGGGAAACCCGGCAGGAGAGAGAACATGGAGATCATGGATATGGTGGGGTGGCCCGCAACCCCGGGGCCGGTCAGACTGAGCCGGGCGGAGGCCGTGATCAGCGGGGATGCCCACCGGGACAGAAGCCTCCTGGACGACGGGAAAGCGCTGCCGGACGAGGCCCGCCGGGATGCCCGGATGCTGCTGGGAATGCTGGAGATCATGGACTTCAGCGCCTGGGCCCACGGGGAGGCCGGGAGACTCGTCCGGGCCGGGCGGATCAACAGCGCGCTGGACATCGCTGAGGTCGCGCTCCAGGGAACCTCGGAGCGGTTCATCGGAACGGTCATCCATCTCACCGAGGGAACCAGCGAACAGGAAGAGTACATCCTCACGCTGCTCTACCGGGACCCCGAGTGGGCCGGGCTGAACCAGAACCTGCCCCAGCGCCGCAACATGGCGGTCCGGATCTTTGGGAGGATCAACCCAACGGAGGACCCCGCGATGATCATCGCGGCCCCGGCGTGGGCCGCCAGAACGGGCAATAAGGCATATTCCGCTACTCAGCCCGCCGGTGATCTGGGCCGGGCGATTCACGCTGCAATGACGTGGCGCTGAGCACGGAATTGCTCGTGGTACGACTCGACAGCAGGCCCAGAAAAAAATATTTGAGTAATAGTACACGCGCGCGAAAATATAAAAACGTTTTTATAAAAAAACTCCGCGATTCCGTAACTCCGTAACTCAAATTCGAGATTTCGTGCTCAAAATAGCCCTTTTTCTGAGTTATGGGAAGGGTCTGCGCCGTAACTCCCGTAACTCACCCCTTTATATACGCGAGCAGACAATTTGGTCTTGAATGAATGAATAAATTCTCCCCTCGCGCGAGCGGGCATTTATATAGGGGAGAAAACCCCGGGAAGCGGCCGAAGCCGCGTTTCGGAACCCGGGAAAAGCCCCGGCTGTGGATCCCCCGGAAGCGGCCCAGCCCCCGGGGAACACCCCCGCACCCGCCGTGGAAAGCCCCGGTCATCCCCGCAGGGAGAAGCCCCGCGCCCCGGCCCGTGGGGACAAATTCCCAGCCGCAAAAAGCATGTAGCCTTATGAAAAAGACCTCGAGCCGGGGTCCAGGAGGCGAAACACATGCTCAGAAAGATGACCAAGGCGCTGGCCGGGCTGGCGGTGGCCCTGATGATTCCCGGGCTGGCCTGCATGACCGGCGCCGCGCAACCGCAGCCCGCCGCCATCCCGGTCACCACGGGGGAGGCCGCCGCCGCCGCCGTGGATGCCCAGATCCCCACGGTGAGGACGGAGCGGGCGGGACCGCAGCCCGCCGCCATCCCGGTCACCACGGGGGAGGCCGCCGCCGCCGCCGTGGATGCCCAGATCCCCACGGTGAGGACGGAGCGGGCGGGACCGCAGCCCCTGGTCAGCAGGATCCCACGTGGGAGGACCATGGAGAGCAGTGGGGAATGATCCCCCATGACCGCCCGGGGAAGCCGGATACCATCACGACAACGGGCGCCGGGCGGGCCACGGCGGCGGCGGACGTCATACGGATTCACCTGAGCGCGCTCCGGGACGGCGAGGATGCGGCGGCCGTGCTGGAAGCCGTCACCAGGGCGGCGGCCGCCATGACGGCCGAGGCGGAGCGGCTCGGGATCGCGCCGGAGGACATCAGCGCGGTGGGGCTGACGGTCACGGAGAAAATGGAGTACGAGCCCAGCGCCCGGCAGTGGGAGAGGAGGGGATATGCGGCAAGGCAGAGCGCCCTGCTGAAGGTCCAGGACACCGGCCAGGCGGGCAGGATCCTGGGAGCGGTGATCGAGGCGGGAAACCAGGCCGGCACGGGAAGCCGCATCCTCCTGGACGGGGTGAGCGCGGACATCCAGGACCGGACGGCCCTGCGGCTGGAGGCCGTGGCGGCTGCGGCCCGGAACATGTGGGACCAGGCGGAGCTGATCGCGCTGACGCCGGGACCGGGGATCTGCAGTCTCCTGGAGACACCGCCCCAAATACCCCCGGGATGGCCCCAGAATGGCTGATTCCGGGGTCCAAACCCCTCTGGCCCAGAGAAGGCAGTGGAACGGGAAAGGGGCCGCCACGGGCCGCCAGCGGCCCGTGGAGCGGGGGCGGCAGCCGTAGCAGTAGCCGGAGCGGAGCATCCCGGTGGGCTGGCCGCAGGCCGCGCAGGTGGTCTCACAGCTACCGCAGACCATGCGGGAAGCCCCAGACCTTCCGCACGGGGGACAGTTGGTTCGCTGGCAACCTGCAGGAGAACCGGCTCGGCCGCGGGCCGCCCAACGGCAGACAACCCGCAGACCGGCGAAGGTCACCGCCCGACTGGGCGTGCATTCAGGTAAAACTCCGCAGATTCTTTAGCTTTTTAGCTTTGATGTACGGATGTCCATGTGCTACTGTTTACAGACGTTGCAATGTCCAAACGTGGTATGTTGCCCTAAATTCTGCTGCTCCCTGGAGGTGACTTGTCAGCCATCGCGGTCTGTTCCATGAAGGGCGGCACCGGCAAGACCACTTTGGCATTGAACCTCACTGAGCGGGCCCATGCGTCGGGTCTGCGAGTGGCGGTCATTGACTTCGACCCTCAGGAGGGGGCCATTGGTCTTCTGGACCTGCGCGCCGGCCGCGAGCCGCCCTGGCCGGTCTTTGCCAGCCGGGTCAGCGTAGCCGGTGCCGAGAGTCTTACTGTGATGAAGTCCGGGGGCGATTATGACCTTCTGGTCTGCGACCTGCCCGGCTCGGATAGCATGGCCCTGGGCCGGCTTTTGATGGAGATGGAACTGATTCTGTCGCCAGTGGGGGCCAGCGCTGCCGAAGTGATTGTTGCGGCCAACTTCACACGGTTGGTTGAGCGGCTGAATTTGCCGGTGGTCTTTGTGCCGAACAATATTCCCGCGGGACGGGCGCGGCGTGAGGATCTGCTTCAGGAACTTGCCAGATTTTCTGATGATGTGTGCCCAGTGGCGGTACGGCACCGGGTGGCGCACCTGGACGCAACTCGCCTGGGGATGGGGGTCTGTGAGGCATTCCCGAAGTCGATCGCCGCCGGGGATATCAACTCCCTGTGGGAATGGGTGGCTGGGCGGATAAAACTTGATGTTGGAAACGGAGGCAATGAATAATGGTCAACTCCAGGCGTCCGCTGAGGTCACGGGATGACCGGGCTGCCGCGCCCCGGATTGAAGAGATGGTCCAGGCCCCGCCGGTGGGTTCCGAAGCCGAAGTGATTGCCTCGCCGGAGTCGAATGCGAACGGCCCAGCTGACACGTTGGCTGAGGCCCGCCGGTTGGCCGACTCCCACGGCATGGTGCTTGCCCGGCAGCGGCAACCCCGGGGAGTTCGCCCGCAGGTACAGGGAGGCAACAAGGTACGGACCACCTGCTATATCTCGCTTCCGGTGCGGCATGCCATGGAGTTGGCCCGCCTGGAGCTGGATATGCACATGTCCGATATTATTGAGGCGTCAGTCATACATTACCTTCAGGCACAGGGGCTTCAGGTTGAAGGACTGCCGGATTCCTAGACTCAGTATTCCTGGGTCAGTATTCCTGGGTAGGGATTACCCACCCAAAGTCCCGGCATTTCCCTCCGCTCGGTTGCCGCGCATGCACTTCGTTGTCTGAGGGTCAGTCCTCTCGGATTCCCAGGCATCTGAACGTCTGTAGCTTTGAACACTCGGACGTCTGAACGTCTGGAGTCCTGAGCGTACAAGTGTCCGAGCGTCTGTGCATCCGAGCGCCCAAGCCGCCGGAGCGGAAATCCGGCAGTTGCGCGACCAGTTGCAGGATCAGCAGTCGCCGGCGTGGGACCCGAGGGGCAGCGCCATCATTCGCAGGGTATCCGGCCCACATTCCGATGCCGCGGACAGCCCAAGCCGGCGGCTCGTGGGAATCTGGCAATCATGGAAGCAGTGTGGCCAGGCAGGGCTCAGATTTGACCGCCGCTGTGCGGCGGTTGGTACTATCCGGGAAGCGAACGCCTCAAAATGGAGGTGAAGATGAGCGGCACCGATGCCACAACGTGTGCCCACCATTGGGTGATCGAACCGGCCAGGGGCGCCAGGTCGGCCGGTGTCTGCAAGCTCTGCGGAGCGGCCAGGGACGACTTCGCCAACTCGGACCGTGCGCTGGACGGGGACGCCGGCGCCGGCCGCCAGCCGATGGGCCTAACGGTCCTACAGCGTGGGCGCTATACCCAGCGGCTGAGAATTCGGGTCAGTATGGCCCAGCGGGTCTCCTACCGCCGATCGTCGGAGGAAGCAGGCGTCGGGCTGATGGCCTGGTGCCGGCGGGCCCTGGAAGCGGCCGCATCGCGGGGCCTGGGACAGGCTCTCGAGGAGCGGCCGCCCACCGGCGGCTACACCGACGAGGTGGAGATCACGCTGACCCGGTCGCAGGAGGATGTCTGCCATACTGCGGCGCACCGGAGCGGGCAGGAACTGGCGGAGTGGATGCGGGAGGCCCTGGACTCGGCCGTGAAGGAGAAGGGCGAATGATGGACCAGCCCAACTCACGCCGGCCACGCCGCTGGGGGAACCCGAAACCCACCGCGGTGCCTCCGGCCCGGTACACGGCCCTTCTGCTGGAGGCTTTGATTGCCTACAGGAAGGGCTCAGCAGGAAGGGCTCAGTATGAACAGCTCGCGGCTTCGTAGCCGGCCCGTACACTGATGCCCGCAGCCCGGACCCGCAGCCCCGGTGTCCAGGGTGGAGCGCCTCTTGCCGGTGAGGCGGCATCGGAAGGCAATGGAGACGAAACAATGCCGAACATCTACGTTCTGTACCACGCCGGCTGCAACGACGGCTTCGGAGCCGCCTGGATTGCCCACAAGCACCTGGGCGACGCCCGGGATGGTCGGAGGGTCAGGTACCTGCCCCAGTCCTACGGGGGCGAACCTCCCCGGATGGGACCGGGCAGCCGCATCTACATCCTGGACTTCTCCTACCCGCTGGAGACGATGCTGGAGCTGCACCGCCGTCATGAGAGCGTCATCCTGCTGGACCACCACGAGACGGCCAGGGATGCCCTGGAGGGCCGGGCGCCGGACTGCCACTTCGACCTGGAACGGTCGGGTGCGGCCATCGCGTGGGAATACTGGGGATCGGGGTTCAGCACGAATGAGGGAGATCTGCTGACCAGGTACATTGAGGACCGGGACCTGTGGCGCTGGAAGCTGCCGGACTCCCGTGAGGTATCGGCGGCGCTGGACTCCCATCCAAGGGACTTCGACACATGGGACCGGCTGGACGTGGAGACCCTGGCCCGGGAGGGCACGGGAATTCTGCGGTACATCCGGACGCAGGTCGAGAACCTGGCCGGCATGGCCCAGGAGCAGGAACTGGCCGGATACCGGGTCCCGGTGGTGAACACGTCCCTGCTGGGGTCGGAGACCTGCGAGGCCCTGCTGGAACGTCACACCGAGGCGGAGTTCGCCGCAACCTACTGGGAACGGGACGGACGGCGGCACTGGAGCCTGCGGAGCCGGGCTGACGGGGACTTCGACGTATCGCAGGTGGCCCTGAAGCGGGGGGGCGGGGGACATCCCCACGCGGCGGGCTTCACCGAGGAGCCGGGCCGGTGGGAACCGATGAACCCGGCAGACTGAGAGTTCCAGCCGGCGCTGTCGCGGTTCCCCTGGAACAGTGGTAGCGCGTGGAACAGTCGCAGCGCGCCGGTTGTCCGCAGACTGGCTGAGATCTACGTGGCATTCGATAAGCATCGGTGAGGCAGCATCGGTGAATCGGAACATTGACAGCCGGCAGGAATAGTTGACGCCAAACAAGACGGCTGTAGGCAGGGGCTGAGGTTTTTCCACGCGGCGTCTCAACGGTCGTTCACAAAACGCTTGACGCAGTTGTTGGACGCCGACTATTGTTGAACGGGGTTGTTGGACACATCGGCGAGCGTGGGGATGGAATTTCTGCGGAGGTGTTCAACAACGCCCGTTTGTTGAACGCCTCACCCCCAATGACGCCGGCCTGGGCCGGCCGGAGGAACCCCATGACCATGCTCCCAGTCACCTACGGCTACGCCCGGGTCAGCAAGGCCGACGACGATGCCAAGAACCTGGACACGCAGCTGCGCCTGCTGGCCAACCACGGCATACGCGATGACCTGATTTTCACCGACGTGGCCAGCAGCCTCACTATGGCGGTGGACCGGTGAAGGACCGGGCCTTCAGTGAAATGCCCAGCGATCTCCATTGGGTCAACGGTATTTCCTGTGTGAACAGTGTCAGAGCAATCTCTTGTGACGCCGCACGTTCTGAGCCTTCCATTCCAGAAGCGGCTGGCCTTGGATGCGTTCCTGCAGCGTCTTATCGGAAGTCAGAATCGTCGCATCGATCTTCCCTTCATCCAGCAGCAGGTCCAGGAATGCTCGTTCGGCGTCATTGAAAGGCAACAGCGCGGACAGCGCCTCGCGGCATTCGTCCACAAGCATCCCGCCATAGCTGGCTGCTTCGATTCCCTGGATGCCGCCGGTGCGGAGCGCAGGCAAGAGTTGGCTGGACAGTTCCCTCGGGTCGAAAGCCACGTCTTCGACCGAGACCATGCGCCAGTCCTTCCGGTTCATCGCGCCGTAGACGACGAAAGCGGTTCGGAGCCTCTCAAAATCGAGGCCTTCTATGGAGAAGATCAGGCGGCTATCGAAGAGGTCCCTGGCCTTTTGGCGTGCCAGAAGGGCAGTCAACTTTCCCGCCGCGAGCTCGTGAATGTCCACCACAGGGATGCCCGTAGCCCGCCAGCTTCCCAGGGAGTGGGAGTCCATCGTGGTAACCGGCCACAGTGGTACCCGGTACATGTAGTTGAGGTCTACGTCGATCCCGCCGCTCTGTCCTGAAGCGGTTGCATAGCGCAGTGACCACTTGCCTCCCGCGTGCTCTTCGGGCATCCGTCTGACCTCGAAGTCCTCACGGCTGAAGACGGCCTGCAGCGCGCCCTCGATCCTGGGGCGCTCCTGCAGCATGGCCTCTCGGTTCTGAGCGCCCACGTAGTTCAGGTCGATGTCCACCGACAGCCTCGGCACATTGAACACGAAGAGGTTCAATGCGGTCCCGCCCTTGAGGGCGAGCTTTCCGCCCAACAACGGGTGACTGCGAATGGCCTTTAGCAATCCCAGCAGATGGGCGGCCTTCTCCAGCACGTCCGCCCGGAATCCCGTCGCCCCGGCCTCTGCGGCCAGACTCTCGGAGGATATTTTCATGTCACCTCCGCCCAGGATCGCTCGGCGACTTCCGTCGGAACCACCAGGTTCCATTCGGCCACCAGGTTCCCCGAGCCGCGTCTGCTGCGGTCCAGGTAGTGGGGCTGCCGTGGGCGCCGGTCACGGAGCGCCTTGAGATGGCGCTCCTCGACCATCAGGATCTCGCGGTGCTGGTCAAAGAAGAAGCCCACCTTCGATGCCGTTGTCGCGTTGTCCAGCAGGAGCGCGTACTCCACGGCCTTTTCCAGGTCGAAGTACTCCACCGACTCCAGCGAGCGCCAGACCTCCTCCCAGCCCCCCGAGTGGTCTGGGCGGTCCAGAACATCCACCAGGGTACGCTCGAGGCTGGCAACCCTGAGCGGCATGCCGGCGCGTTCCCTGGTCAACACGCCGAAATGCTCCTTGCCGGAGCGGAGAAGCGCCTCCGGGAATCTCGTTCCACGGAAGACATGGGATCGGAACGTCAGCGGCTCCACTGGGCGCGATGCCAGATAGGTGAGATGTTGCCAGACCGAGTAAGCCCTGCCGTGGAACTCAAGGGCCGTGTGGTGAGACAGGACGGAATCGCGAGTCAGCCTGGCGGCGACCAGGCAGGGGTCGACCGGATAGGTATCGCAGTCGGTTCCCGGCGGAATGACGGCGAACAGCCCGCGCCGCACCCGGACGAGGCGTCCGGTCCTGGTGTGGTAGGCCAGCAGAGATTCCTGCGTTCTTGCTCCGGGTGGGCCGTTGGATGAGAGATGCTCAGCCAATTCTTCCCCGGTGAACACCGGATGGCGGCGGAAGAAGGCATCGTGTTTGATGGCTGGCATTATTGTGCTTCTATCGAGACACCCATGATTATGCTATGGGTATTGGGGGCTCGTGTCATTCGGTGCAGCCGCTGGCTTGACATACTGGCGTGGAACCCATATCCAACCTACGGGTTGTGCGTATAAATGTCAAGTGGAATGGGCGCAGGCGCTATCGGTGCAGGGTGGATGTCAAGGGCGGCGAGAAGGTGGACCTCGGTGATGGAACCGGACCGGTGTGAATACGTCCAGCGGCGGGAGAACGTCATCTCCGCCGGTAATAGCGGCATAGGCAAGACTCATGTCGCCCTGGGGTTGGGCCTGCCCGCCTGCCAGGGCGGGCTGGAGTGGACGAGAAACCAGGCATGGAACTTCCGTGCCAACTGCGCAAAAGAGGAAAACGATCTCAGACACATATACTTTACCCACATCGGACTGGAGGACTATTGATCATGGTATCAGAGCAACCACAACCCTCCGACCTTGACAGGTTCCACTTCGCGATTCACGACGGGAAAGCAGACGATTGTCCTGAGTGTAGACACTCGACCGTCCAGGGAGCACACCACGCACCCCTCAAGCAACTCGACGACCTCGCGATCTTGGCCGAACTGCTGGCAGCCTTTGAACCGGGCTCTGAGGACTACGAGGGGTTTCTGCCGGAGTTGGTTGCCGCAGCGGTGGCCTACGGGAAAGCGATTGGCGAGTGGAGACAAGTATGGGAGTACGGAGACCATGACTGCAAAGGGAAAGATTGCCTCTAATGTGAATGGAAGCTGGAGCCTCCGGCATGGGATCCTGTGGAACTGGACTGCACCCTCCACCCCAACTGCACGGTCCACACCATCCAGCCCTGTTGGGTGAGCCAAACCTGGGCCAATGTCCTCCACTACCTTGCCATGAACGGAGACCAGCCACTACCCGCCCACCTGACAGCACGACACGAACGTAAGCCCTTCAACGGGAATCCCTGAAGAAGGTCCCGGCGCTATCGTACGATTCTCCTTTTAAGCTCAACCTGAAGATCATTCGTCCGTCCTGCCAGTAGGGGAGAACGGCCCGGGACGATCCTGGAAGTTTGGGTCTGCTGCGGGTGCGGCCGGCGAATCTTCCCGAAAGCCTTCGTAGTCGCCACCGGAGGCTGTGGGGCGTGAACAGGCTCCTAAAGGCAGGTGCCGCCGCTGGTGAGGAGAAAGTTATGCTGAGTATGGACCCGATCAGCTTAACCCCCCGGCTCAGCTCAATCTCAACTCCTCGGACACCTCGGACAAGAGGGAGTTGATGGCGTCTACCACCTCAGGGCCGGGAGGGTTGTCTCCGCTCAACTCGACCCGAACGGTGAACTGTACGGTATTGCCGATCGCGGCAGTGGTGATCCCTGGGATCTGGTCGGCCAGGTCCTGAATCCCGTGCGCTTCCAGGGTTGCCTCGGCGGTTAGAGTCCCCAACCGCTTCTGAGCGTGAGGCTGTTGACCATTGTCACGATTGATCGGCCCCGGTATCTGAATGACCACATGCTGTGCACCCGCGAAGTCGCAGGGCCACGCGCTGCTGTCAGGGGTTGGCTCAATCCATCGCGCCCGAATGCCGGAGTCGATGGCCGAACGGACCGTAGACCATGGCAACGTTTTGCCCCTTTTAATTGATAGAGCCGTGCTTATGGCAAGGACGTTGGCCTTACCATCCTTCCAAGCTTCCGGGATCGATTCCGCGATCAACTCTTGCACGGCAACAGGGCCGGGTGGAACACATAGGGTCGCCGATGGGCCAAGGACTCCGTCGGGGACAGGCTCCTCGAAGATCGAAGCAGGGCCGTTAATCAGCCAGACCAACCCGTTCTGCACGGCCTCTGCAACTGCCGCCTCGACCGCCGCGGCCTCGCATTTGGGGATGAAAAGGGTGTCCTCATATCCATCCCTTGGCACCGTCACCGAGTGGCCTCCGGCAAAGTAGCCGGTCACATCCTGAAGCGCGACCTCATCCGATGTCCAAATCCCTGGAAGTTGCTGGTAACGCAGCAGAGCAGGCTCAATCCCGCTGAGAGTCGCGGACTCGGGGAGAAACACTTCGAGAGCCGGATCGTTCAGGGCATTTTCATCAATCCCAGCGCGCCAAAACGTCTTGACCGTTCGGTCCGGCCGCATCAACTGGGCCACCCAGATACCGTCCCGGACCCCTTGAACCACGGTATCCATTATCCCTTCGGGGTTCAGCATCTTGGGCAGCTTGGGAAACTGGGCGAAGGCGCCGACCAGGTCCTTGACCCGGCGAGAGCCTTCCCCTTGCCGCCACAGGTCGTAGGGTCCGCCGGGCAGCATCGCCTCCGAGCTAATCGCCGTTTCCTGTATCCTGGACCGCCGGTCGGCCTTGATGGTGATGAACAGGGGATCACCGCTGACCGCCACCCTGAAGGCCTGAATGTCGTTGCTTTCGTTTACGGTGACCACAATGGAGTAGGCTTGCCGGATGGCCTCCGGAATGCGTCTCCTGGCCGCTTCGGTTTCACTGGCCAGCATCTGCTCGCGGATGGGGTCAACCGGCTGGCTTTTGAGAAGCTCACGAACCTCTTCCCAACCCAAGTACTCTCGGACCCGATTTCTAACTAAATCGAGTCCATCCCGGGATGGAACCGACAGTACGATGGCGTTGCGGTTTACCCGGGGACGGTCCGCGGCGGTGGTGTCATTGATGTAGCGCCTCGCTTCGGGACTTGGCTTGCCGGATTCAGACGCCGCTTTTGGCCCCAGGACGGCGTAGTGGAACTCACCGTCGTCGGAGATGTCCCGGGGCCGGTCCGGGAGGTTGTGCACCCTTGCTCCCACAGCCGCCGCTCCGGCAGTCAGAAATCGCTGCTTCCCGATATGGTCGGTTACCTGTGCTTCGACGCGGTTGGCCGGTACGCGGTTCAAGCAGGCGTCGTCGTGCATCTGACGCAGGTTGGGGCGATTGCCCAACCGCCAAGCCTTGGGCAACTGCCTCGCCCCATCCGGGCCAACTTCTGCGGTGCCCACTTCCACTTCGTCCAGAAACCAGGACAACTCGGTCCAGCGGAGCAACGCCTTCTCCAGCTCAATCTTGTCCGGGTTCGTTGCTCCAATTAGCACGGTCAACTCGTGGGTGAGGACTTTCTGGCCGATGGGTTGCGAACTCAGGAACACGGAGACTACGGCCTGCTCCATTTCCCGTTGTCGAAGCCCGGTGGATTCAGCCTGGATGGCGCGGGCCTTGGCCAACTCGCCCTCCAGGATGGGCCGCCATTCCTGGTGACTTCCGGTGCCGGTGTCGATGCTGGCCAGGGATGCCAGTTCACCGGCGGACTCCGCCAGGTCTACCGCACCCGGCTGGTTCAAGAACACGTTCGGCCCGATTAGCGGGCTGGAGTCCCATTTTTCGGCGTCTCGAAGAGCGATGGCGAAGGTGCGCAGAATGCCACGGGTCCGCTGAAATCCGTCAAGTTGGGTCCACCGGGTGTAAAAAACCTCGGTAAGATCAGGGTGAAAGGGATAACTGCCCAGGTAGCGATCTTCAGCCGATGGGCGCTCCTTCTGAGTCTGTTCATCCAGTGCGGCAATGTTGCCGACGACCGAAGTCACATGCGGCCGGAAGGCGCCGGGATCGCGAATCGATTCCGGCTTGAAGAAGCGGCGCCGCAGGACTTCCGATACGTCCTCCTTGCTGACCGGGTTGACGGTTGGCTCTATCTGTCTGCCGAACACATCGGACACATCGCTGAGAAGCTCCCGGCCCAAGTCGTCGTTCTTCCGGGGGTCGGAGGCTAGAAGCGAGGCCACCATGGCGCACCGGTCCACCTTGACCACCGCCTGGGTGAGGTACTGGAAGAAGTTCACCAAGTGTATGCGGGAGGATGGGTCGATCTCGGCCTTGCCGCGGAGATACATGAGCACTTCGTCCAGAAGCACCAGGGTCGAAAGCCCTTCCTCCTGGGGCTTGGACAGCAGTTCCACCATCTGCGGTTCCGCCGGCGGCGTTTCCCGTTCCTCGTCCCTGCCCTCGGCGTGGATTAGTCTCAGGCCATCCGCTCCGGCTATCTGGAAGGCCAGCACGCTCCATGGATGCTTGAGCATCCTGAGCGCGCCATCCGGTCCGGGGGTATCTATACCCTTCTCCATGTCGATCTTGTCGAAGCACAGCGCCGCCACCCGGGCCCTGGGGGGCTGAAACCCGATGTGGGCCTTGAACTCCTGGATGGCGGGCAAGTCGGGCAGGCCGTCCGGGTCATGCGCCAGGTGCCGGAGGGTGATCAGCGTGTGGGTCTTGCCGCCGCCGTAGTTAACCAAGAGCTTCCGGTAGGCCTTGTCGCTCCGCCCCGCCAGGCGCAGGCAGACGTCCTTGACCAGATCTCGCAGGTTGTACGTGGGATAGGTGAGGGCGAAGAACTCGGCGGGGTTTTCGTAGACCGGCCGCTGGCCCTTCTGTATCACTACGTCATACAGGTCGGCGGCGAATATGGACAGCGAGAGCTCGCCGGTCTTCAGGTCGTCCCGCAGTTCTACTGCCTCATGCCAGGGCTTCAATGCCGCTTTCTGTGCCATGATGACCTCGCTTATGTTGCCCGAACGGCAGTCGCCAGCCGCCGGGCTAGGGAATCAAAGTCCTCGGGACATTTTTGACGGATGGCGCGAATCCTCCGGGATGCCTCTGCTCCCAGGGCCTGCCGCCCGCCTCCAGTGGCGCCGGCCAGGCCGCGTCGGACGGCCAACGGCTCAAAATATCGTTCCTTAACATCGACCTCTGCACGAACGTCCGCCCACCGCCAGTCGCCGGGTAGGTCCAATCCAGCCAGCACCCAAGTCTCTATCTCTTCCCAGGCATTCTCGGCGAAGAATGCCGCTCCGAACAGCGATTCAAGCTCATCGAGTCTTTGGCGCCGCCCAGCGCTGCCATCCCGGTCAACGCACAGAATGAAGATGTCGGTCATTCCCCTTTGGCCGTTGACAATTTCTGCAAGTTGGGCGGTCTTGAGAGCTTCCCCAACGCCGCCGAGCAATGGGTCCCGACAGACCTCAACCCGCGGGTTAGGGGCTCCGAGGTGCTTGAATAGCCGGGAAACCAGTGGTTTGAGGATGTATTGGTCGTTGCGGAAGTCCTCGGGGATGACCAATATGTTCATTGGAGCACTCCCTGTTCCCAATCATCCTGGTCATCGTCCAAGTGGTCCGTGTCGGAGTCTCCCTCCGAAAACTTCATTGCAGTCTCAAACCATCCACTGGTGAGAAGCCGTTCCAAGCCTTGGGACTCTCGCAACTCCCGAAGATTGTACAAACCCGCTATGGGTCGGATGACGCTGTCGGTCCAGTATTCGTCACGGTAAACGACGGAGGTATGCTCAAAGGTTGTGTCATTCATCCATGCCAACAGTGCGGGCGAGTGGGTGGTAGTAACAACCTGGATTTTGCCCTTTGCGGTTTGCTGCTCAATAAGGTCAAGGAGAAGCCAAAGCCGGTTCGGGTGGATGCCGTTGTCTATCTCCTCAAAGAAGTAGAGACCCCCTTCGTTAGGATCCAGCAGCGCGGCAAGTATGCCCAAGAATCGCAGGGTGCCGTCGGAGGCGCTGTAGGCGGACACCTTGCGCCCGTTGCGCTCCACGATGTGGAGATGGACCCGCCCGCTGGGGTCGCGGGGAAAATCGAAGTCCTTGACATCCATAGGGGTAAGTTCTTGCAACCACGACATTAGGTTCCTTTCCTGCGCGGAGTCGGCGCAGATCGACTCCAAGACCGTCGGCAGGTTTTGACCATAGTCGCCCAGCGTCGTTGCGCCGGGGATAGAGGGCTCGCGCATTCGCTCGGGTGACAGTTCCAAGAAGTGCATTTTCTGAAGAATCTGCAGAAAGCCAGGGTCGGGCACCAGTGATAAATACTCCTCATAATTGGCCTTGTAATGCCCAAAAAATTGACTCACGGCCGGTTGTGATCTGCTGATTTCAATCGAAAGTCTGGTCATTAACAGCCGAACCAATAGACGATCTTCGTCTGATTCACCGTTCGGTATATGGGTGTTGTAGATTTCCCCCGATTCGGTCGTTAGCCTTTCTCCTAACAACCTATATCCGTCTGGACCGAACGCATCGAACCACACGGCTATCGAGTAGAAGTTTTTCTCTCCTACAGTTTCGTCCGTTTCCACATCCAAAGAAAAAGTGGAGTGCGGGATGCTGAACTCTGGGTCTATCCGACCAATTTCATTCGGCGCCCCGCGAATCCCTGACCACTCCAGTTGCCCGCCCGGCCCGTACTTCCCACCTATAATCTCCGCGAGGGTGTACCCCCGACCGATGCCGTGGAGGAAGCGGAAGGCGTCGCGGATGTTGCTCTTGCCGCTGGCGTTGGCGCCCACGATTATGGTGAACGGTCCGACCTTCAGCGTTTCGTCGGCGAAATTCTTGAAGTTGACCATGCGAACCGACTTAATCATGGCGTTTCCCCAAGCATGGGTTGTCTGTAGCGTGGCGCGCGCACGTCGCCGTAGGCGGCGGCATGGTTGCTCAGGGCTTCCAGGATGGCTCGCTCGTCGGAGCCGGCGGGGGCTAGTTCGATGAGCGCTTGGATTATCTGGTGGAACAGCGCATTTCGTTGAAGCCCGCGGCTGTCCAGATATTCGTTTACCCTCACCTGATCCCCTGCCCGCCACAGCTGCATCAGCTTGTGCATCTGGTCGATGAGAGGAACGGGCCGGCCACCCACTCCTTCCAGTCCCAGATTCCTGCCTCGCCTCTGGTTCCAGGCTTTCAGCTTTACCTTGGCGCCACCCCCGCTCTCCCCATCATCTGCATTCTCGGACGGTTCGCCTTCCGGTTCATCGGATGCCGAGCCATTGCGGGATTGGGCCAGCATATCGTGTTGGTTCACCAGCGCCGAGTCGGAGAGATTGCACGACATGGCGTAGAGTATGCACCCGCCCACCGGCGCGGCATCCAGGCCGAAGTCGTGGCGGTGCAGCAGATAGTAAGTGGTCACGTCGTCCAAGCCGGTAACAGCCTCTTCGCCGTCCTGGGTTAACACCCGGCCCACGACGAAGTCCACCACCATACGCCGGACCTCCCGCAGGAAATCCGAGACGCTCATAATCTCGTCCGGGGCGTTGGCCTTCTTGACCACCGGGTGCTTGCTGAAGGCTTCCAGGGCGGGGCCGGTGGCGGCCCATACGAAGTCCGGGCCCCGAATGCCGGCGTCCCAGAAGTCCCGGAGTTTCTGGGTGATGTTCTCCCGCATCTCCTCAAGGACGATATTATCCCAGCCAGGGCGGGATGGCGGCCGCTTCTTGCAGACAAGCCAGACAGACGAGGCTAGGGCTGCGGAGCCGATGGCTCGGTTGCGACTGCCCCTCTCAGTCTGGATTGGCCAGGAACCATCGACCACAAATCCTGCCCGTATCAAGGCCGCAACAAGAGTCTCCCACGCATCGGGTTGCTTGTTGGCGAACACAACGACGAACCGCCCATCTTTTTGCAGCGCAGCGAGGCAAGCCTGAAACGCTCTGGCCATGCCGTCCTCGTAATTCCTCTTAGACAGCGCTTGGTCACCTTGAAATCGGCTGGCATCATCAATCAACTCGCCGTCGCCGGTGCAATGATTCCATTTGGGACCAAGGTGTTCCCGAAAGGCGGCGTCTACCTCGTGGGAAAGCCCATGCGCCGCTCGCCGAAGCCAAACATAGAAAAAATCCATACAGTCTGAGTAGGGGATTGCGTCATAGTACGGTGGGTCGGTGATGATAACGTCGTATTCTCCCGATGACTTATTTGCACTAACGTTCTTTGTGCTTGGCGTTTCCGGTAATTGAGATGATTCGAGCGCGTGGGTGATAAAGCGTGACACCCAATCAAGCGCTCCGAGAAAGTCCCCGGTAGATCCCGACAGCGGATTGACTTCGGTGTAGTCCCAAACGATGGGAAGTGCAAAGCGCGCGAAGGTATCTCTAACTATCTCTCTTCCATTGTTCCAAGAGCAAATTGTGCTGGAGTAGTCAGCCAATCGATCGTTTGTGAGCGCAAGATTTGCAACCATTGCTTCGCGCCACATCTCTGGATAGTCATCGAGTTCTTGCGTCAGGCGCCGAACGTTCAGAACAAAATTCCCTAGCGCGAATAACTGCCGGTCCGTGAACAATTTGCGCCACGTATCGAAGCCATAACCATCGACGGAAAATGCGCGGGAGGCACCGCTGCCGGCCTTGGGAGTTGGTTCCTCCGGCAACCCGAATGGTATGTCCGCGTAGAGGGTTTGTAACTGCTCCTCGCTCACTTGGGATATTTCACGCTCGTGGTCCGTCGGTAAGCGGTATTCCTTGCTCTTGACGCCATCCACCACTACGGCGGTCATTAGAGATCCCAAACGCCCGGACTGTCCTTCAAAACGAACGTCTCCCATGGTCATAATGGCGCCGCAGCAGGGGCAGGTTGCACCGGTGCGGGACATGGTGCCAGCTCCAATGCGCTTGTCGTGCTCCCGCCGCTGTGCCCCGTTGCCGCCGTTCTGAGGCACGTCCGGCTGCACCTCAAAGACCATGCTTGATCGATCCGCGTTGGGTTCCATTGCCAGCAGTACCCGCTTGTTATCCTTCTTGCACAGCCAGCGGGTTTTGAGCAGGGGCAGCGTGGCCCGGCACTGCTTACAGGACACGGTGCGCGCCCACAGGTAGGCCACCGTGGGTTTGGCGACCCAACGCGGGTTCCTCAGGTCCTTGAGGTATGACGCGTTGAACTCGGCGTTGAGGGGTTCAAGTTGAGCAACCCCGTTGTCGTCCACCTCCAGCAGCCGTAAGGGGCGCTGGTCATCGTCCCCGGTTGGAGTCAATGCCTGGAACTCGGCGTAGGTGGGGTAGTAGGACGCCAACTCCCGGCGGGCGCGGGCCAGCACCCACCGGCCCCAGGCCCGGACGTGCCAGGCCAAGTCCGCTTCGAATAGCGAATCGTACTCGGAAAGTTCGCCGAGTTGGAGACCCTCGCCCTTGCCGTGGCCGAGGCGTTCGAGGAAGGTTCGCAGCCTGGCTCCCTTGAAGCCCTTCGCCTTCAGGAACGCTTCCATGAACTCGGGGTCGGCCAGAGCGAACTCCGGCAAGGGCCGAGTCTGGCCCGTCAGCTTCTGCGGGTATTCGAGGGTGCACTTGAGGATGAACCAGGCGACCGGATTGATGTCCATGGCGGTGACTTCGCAGCCCAGGCGCATAGCCTCCAGGGGGATTGCCCCACCGCCGGCAAAGGGGTCCAAGACCTTGGGAGCACGTCCGCCGTAGGCTTTGCGGATTTCGTTGCGGAACCACTCCAGGTCCGGGCCTTTTTCGCGCCCCCAGTGGAGGATGCCTCCGGTTGTTTCTTCTTTCACCTTCTCGACGATGCGTCCGTTAATGCGCTTGCGTTCAACCTTCTCGGTAACCCGCCCTGCCATGCGTTCCAGGATGGCCTGCCGTTGAGTGGAGTCTCCTGGATCCGGCAGCAGCGTGGTAATCAGAGCGGCCCGGGAGGCCGCCAGGGGCCGTCGGGCAGGCCAGATATGCAGGGTTGAAATATGCCCATGCCGCACATTCTTCTCATGGACCGAGTCCAGGGAGACCTGCTTAAGGGGGAAGGCTACTTCGATCAGGCGTTTGGCGTTGTTGGTGGTCATGGTGTGGCACCTTCAACTGGTTCGGATTTCGGCTCAATGGGAATGCGGTTGATGTATGCTACCCTGCCATTAGGCAATGCCACGGCACCTTCAAGGTAAAACAATTGGCAGTTTTCAGACTTGAGGAATCCAGAGAAGGCTTGCAAGTACTCCATATTCAATGTGCTTTCAACAAACCGTGATAGCTCCTTCCCTGCAGTTGTAAGCAATATATCTGGTATTTTGAGTTCTCCTTTAGCGTCTGAATTCTTGGTGACCATCAAAACACCATTGTGATAGGTGAGCAGGATTTCTTCTGTAGTTCCCCATGTAAACAGTTTCACTAAATTAGGTCCGACATTTATCAACCCACAGTCTTGAAGATGAAGCAGGTTACTGTAATTGAGAGCGCTCATCTTTTTCACCGGACCATGATAGAACACAAAATCATTCCATATAACAAACTCACAGATGTTTCTGAACGTCTCGGCCTCATTTTTCGTCATGTTCCGTAAAGTTTCCAGCGTGCGCAGTGAAGTCCGTCCGGGGCTTTCCACTTCACCGGCAAGGATTTTGGCCCAAATCTTCTGTAGGTCCTCGGAGGAAACGTCCTGAACACTGTCGATGTAACGGGCAGTCCAATCCGGGTCCGGTTCGTGATCGGTAACTTCCTTATCGCCTAGTTCATCAGCAGCGTCTTCCAGAACGGACCTAACATTTGCAAGGCGTTTTCGCTCCTGGAACTCGATCCGTTGAGTAATGTCCTCACGGGTGATTTCCAACGTCCCACGAACTTCGGCATCTGGTGCCACTAGGTATCCCCGCGCTTCAGACCGTGCCTTCGCAATTATCGCCGAGGTCCCGGCCTCTGATTCCGCTTCAATGCGATGCACTTCCACATCTATACGGGTGGAAGCCAGCCTTGCTTTGGCTTCTCTGGATGCTCTCCACGGTGCCAACATTGGTCCAGTGATCGCCCCTACTCCGCTGGCGCCGTAGTCGATCAATTTCTCTATCGCCGGTACTTTCAAGCTCAAATTGATGTCAGGCATTCTCAGCGTCCTCTTCCGGTGTCAGGTCAAGGTCGGTGACCCAGATAATCTCGCCGTTCCTGAAAATTGCCACCGACCCTGAAGTTTCTATAGCGCGTCGGCGTGCAATCGTGGAGGCCCTGCGCAGTGCGGTAAAAGCGGCGGCAGTGTCCTCACCCAAAGGCATTTTGGGATCGCTGTCGGGTTCTGGCGTCGCGGTTTTATCCGTAATCATAGTTGCCTCCCCTCGGCTAGAAAGACAGGGTTTTCTCCCGAATTATCGTATAGCGCCCATTCATCTACCAGGTTCCGGTAGATGAATTCAAAGTTGCTCCATCCGGCATGAAACCGGCGGCGAATGACCGGTTCGGGCACATCGTGGCCACCCTCAGCAACGCGCTGCCTGATACGGGCGGCGGCCATCTCAGGCGTTGGCAATCGTAGAAAGAAGAGCTTGATCCGGTAACCCTGTTGCTGCCAGCGGGGGATCCGCCGGGCATATCCCCGTCCGCTCAGGGTAGTCTCGAAGGCGAAGCTCTCTTCCTTTTCGACATATTCATGAATCATGCTCAGCATCAGTCTGGCTGCCCGAATTCCGGCCAAGTCCGGGCGGAATGGACTGAGGCCCGCGGCTATCAGGTCCGCATTTATGAAGGTTGGGCAATTCGCTTCGTTCGGCAGGAAGTCCGTAGCGAAGACGGTTTTCCCTGCGCCGTTGGGTCCCGCAATGATCAAAATCCTCTTGTTGGGCATCACGCCCCCGCCTCCCCATCGGGCTCCGCTACCTCAAACAGCGAACCGGGGGTTATCGTGTAGGACGTTGACTCGCGGGACTTGACCAGCAATTTGCCGAAGGGGTCGCGGATCCTCACCAGGCGTGGATTAGCCGTGGCGCAGTCGAAGACGACGTAGAGCCAATACTTGTCGCGCAGGTTGCAAGCCCTGGTCCACTCGTTTTCCTCCACCTCGATGCTACCGTACTCCCGGCGGCCTTTTACTTCGATGGCCAACTCCTGGGCGGGACTGGCTGGGGTTGCAGGGCGCTGGGACAGCAGGTCGAACCCCGGCCAGTGGGACAGACCGGCGCGCCGGGCCAGTTCCGGCCGGGAAACGTCCTTCACAGTGGCGTTGAACCGCTCCTCGTGCGCGGTGGCGACTTGGACCGCGATGCTTTCAACATCGGCGTCATACCGATCCAATTCCTCCGGGTCCTGCGATGGAACGACCAGGGCATGGACCAGGAACTCCACTTCGCCGGGCCTGATGCTTTCGGATTCAGCCCGAATCTGATCGAGGCGGGCCGCGCGAATCGCGGACAAGCCGCGCTGCCGCTTCTTGACGTCGGCGAGTTCCTCCGCGTCGGGCCGGTTGCCCGCCTGTACTCTCTCGTTGAGACGGGACCGCGCCGCGGCGAGTTCGGCCACCTGATGATCGAAACCGCGGGAGACAAACTCCAGCCGCTCAGGCATGGTTTCGAGAATCTCCTGCCTTTGGCGCTGGACCAGGCTGCCGATGACGGCATCCTGGGCAAAACCTTCGGCTTCCGCAACCAGACCTCTGGCCATGGCGGCGAGGGGTTCACCGCCCGGTGCGAAGTTGTTCGCCCCCTTGAGCAGCAGCAAGCGTTCGACCGGCAACTCCTCCACGGAGCCATCGCCCGTCTGCCGCAATCCAACCAGCCTTAATTCGCGCAACCTGGCCTTGGGACCGGCGCTTCCTGGCGGTTCAGGCAGGGAGGCCTGGTTCCAGGTTGCCTCCCGATTGTCAACTTGTTCAACCGTGACCAGTGCAATGTGGAACAGGTACGGCTCCGTTGAGTATGGGTCGACAAAAACCGCCCCCCGCAGCCCTTCGGCCGCGAAACGTCCCACCAGCGAGGCGGAGAGCTGATCAAACACGGGCTCTCCAGGGTACATCCAGACGCTGCCTTCACCGTTGTGCGGCCGGTACACGGTCAATCGGTCACGGATTTCATGCCCATATTTTTCCAGGGCGGGCAGCAGGGGATCGAGGGCGCGGGGTTGCTCGGGAACCAGGCGAAAGGTGGTTCCCAGGTCCCCCTCGATCCGAAGGCTGAGCAGCGGAGTCGTCTTCTCAAGGAAGCGTAGGACGTAGCCTGGCAGCAGCCTCCGATAAACTTCCTGGTCAATCGTGTCGTTAAGCCGGTCGAGTTCCCCGGCTACGTCACCGCCCGTTCCGTATAGGAGCCGTTCCCGGTCTTGAATGGCTCGCACCTGGTCCTCGGTGAGGGAACCCTCCAGGTGATCAATCACCGCGTCGGCTTGGTTTTCGGCGAGCGCCTGCTCGAGGTAGTCCTTCATGGATACGTCCGCGAACAAGCGGCCGATAACGTCGAACACCTTGCCGGAGTTGAGTTCCCGGCGAATCGTCTCCAGCTTGTCGAGCAGGGTCTTGAGGACTCGTCCTTCGCGCGTAGACCCCGCGACCAGGTTAATGATCACGACCGGGTCGTGAGATTGGCCATACCGGTGGATGCGGCCCATCCGCTGTTCCAACCGCGCCGGGTTCCAGGGGATGTCGTAGTTCACCATCAGCCAGCAGAACTGAAGGTTGATCCCCTCTCCGGCGGCATCGGTGGCCACCAGGAAGTTGGCGCCGTCTTCGGAGAGTGGCCTCCGAAAGAATTCCACCTGCCGTTCCCGTTCCTGGTACGGCATTCCGCCATGTATCAGGGCCACTTGGCCGGTGAAGCCGAGCCCCTCCAGTCTGCGGACCAGGAAATAGGCGGTGTCCCGATGCTCCGTGAATATGATGAATTTTTCGCCGGCGTGATCCGGGTCCCCTAACGCCTCCCTCAGCTTCTCGAATTTGGACTCCTCACCATCAGCATATAGAAGCCGCGCTTTGTCCAGCAGGTCTTTGACCTTGATCCGCTCGGCCTCAAGCTCAGCGAGGGTGAGGCCGACGGCGCCGCCCAATGCCCTGTCCTCGAATTCCTCTTGCTGCTCACCTTCACCTGCCTCGGCGGATTGTTCATCGGCGGTTTGGGTTTCGAAGATGTCCTGAAGGTTGTCGAACTGTCGTTGTTGCCCAGCCAGGTCCTCTTCGTTGAGGCTCCCGTCTCGAATGCGCTCGATCAGGCCTTCCAGTTTCTCCGTCCGGCGCTCGAACGAGCGCATCAGCGCGTAGGTGGAGCTGGCAAGCCTGCGCTGGAAAACACTCATCGCCAGCCTGGCGGCGGACCGGTTTAAGATTCTGGCCCGGTTGTAATGGCTCAGCATATAAGCAGTTGTCTCGTCGTACAGCTCCTGCTCGCTGCCCGGGCCTCGGGATAGTTCGTAGCTCAGCGTGTCGCACCTTCTCTCCGGGTAGATCGGAGAACCATCGAAGCGGACCATCTCTTCTTTGGTACGACGGATGAAATGCCGCCGCCGCGATTCATTCGGGAACCCTGTGAAAGCCTCGTAGGTCGAGAGTGTGTCAGGAAGCAGCAAGCGCCACAGGGAGTAATATGGGAAGTCTTTTCCCATGTGCGGTGTTGCGGTGAGCAAGAGGAGGTGTTGAGCCGACCAGGGAAGCGCCCACCGTCCGCTTTCAGCCCCCGCCCCGGCTATCGCTTCGGCGAGCTGGTAACGCTCCGTTTTGCGCACTCTGGAATCGGTCTGGCGGTCCGCCGACAGCTTGTGGGCTTCATCGAATACGACCAAATCGTACGGCTCAATCGCCGGATTGCCGAGATGGTTAAACATGCGTTCCCCAGCCAGCGTATCGACACTGAGTACAACCAGGTCGCTTTCCGCTCCGGAGAACGGATTCTCCAACCGGCCATCTGCGCCGCTGACGACGCGGAATTGCAAACGGAATAGAGTCCGCATTTCCCGTTCCCAGTTCCCCACCAAGCCGGCGGGTGGAACGATCAGGACGCGGCGGATTAGCCGGCGAGCCAACATCTCCCGCACGTAGAGCCCGGTCATGATTGTCTTTCCCGCGCCAGCGTCGTCGGCCAGCAGAAATCGAAGGGGTGACTGCTGAAGCATATGCTCGTATACAGCCAGCCGTTGATGGGGCAGTGGGTCTATAAGGGACGTTTCGCTGGCGAAAGCCGGATTGACAAGGTGCCCATAGGCCAGGCGATGTGCCTCGGCGAGTGCTGAGACTACGGCCGGGTCTGCTGAGAAATCCAGATATGCAGTGGTCGGGTGCCCCTGGTTGGCAATGGCTTCTGATCCTTCCATGCCGCCTTCGCGGGACGACCGTTCCAGCTCAATGATTCGCTGCCAGGACAAGTTGTTAGGACGGGACTGCCCATTCTCCCAACGATTGACCGTGGCGTACGAAACGCCGATGATTTCAGCAAACTGCGCTTGGGTCTCTCCGCGCAGTTCCCGTGCATTTTTTACACGCTGGGAGTAATCGACGGGCAGATAATTCGAGGTAGCGGACGACATGAAACCCCTCAATTCATCCTTGGGCATCCGATTGCCGAGTGGCTGGAAGTGATGCGCTAAGCCAATCATAACATATGCTATATGATGCTCACCATCGCAAGCGATGTCCAACGCCGAATGTCATTGTCCTTGGTCTTGTCTCCGAATCAACGATCAGATGGGGAGATACCGCCTATGGTCGGCCCTTCGGGAGTTCACCTCGCTGGTACGGTTTGCCCTGGCTATGAGGGTAGGCCTCCCGGAATGCGTTGGCGGCGGAGCAATGGTGCTCATGGGTTCTGGGCAGATCCCCGGTCGCATCCCTTTGGCCCTGGGACTGGCCACCGGGGCCATCCTGGGAAGCGGGATTCTCTCGGCGGCGGTCCTCCACTCGGTGAACTTGTTCAGCCCACTGACGTTCTCATACCATCCACCGCCGAGCACGGCGGTCTTCGGGGTCTACTCCTTGGCGATTTTGGTCGGGGGTGTTTTGTGCAGGGCCGGGGCGACGGCTCTGCTGGCGCATGCCTCGGTCCGGGCCACCGAGCGATTGAGGCGTCCGGCGGGCGGAGACAGGTAAAGGACCATCCCAGCGCCACCATCCCCTAATGGGTCAGGGCATGCACGTATCCCATGAGTCCATCGTCGACTGGGTTGGAAAGGAGCACATTTTCGGCTTGGACAGTCATGACCTCGTAGTTGCGGAAACACGGTTTCCGAAACTGACCGGCATGATAGATCCTACGGCGACGCCTGCGCCGGTTGCCTCGGACCATCTCCCCATCCAACACAGCGGCGAAAACCCCCGTTTCCCGCCATACCCTCCGGCGGTGACGTTTCACGCTTGCGGTGGGTGGTTGGAAAACGTATGGTCGTTCACAACCACCTACGTCTAAATCCGCACCAGCCGTGCCCTGTAGGCCGGTGTTCCGAGAGGGGGATAACATGGAATGGACTGTCCTGATCGCAACGGTAGTAACGGCAGCAGTAGCCGTTGGCGGTTGGATATATAACGATTGGCGTAGGAGGAAATGGGAGGAGTACAAGAGGAGGGAAGACCGTTATATCGCGCTACTCGAACTATTGCCTGGTTTTTATGAAAGCACACCACCAGAGGACGCTAGGATTAAAAAAACCGCGTTCATCACACAAACAAACCTGTGCTGGTTGTATTGCCCGGACGAAGTGATCCGCAAGATTCGCCACTTTCTTGAAGGTATCCAAACATGCCAGCAGCTTGGTGACGAGGAGAAAAACGCGAGGTTGAGTGCGATGACCGTTGCAGTACGGAAGGATCTGAGGGGACGGGGAACGCAGCTCGGGGAGGAAGACTTTCGTCCATTCATCAGCACATAGCAATGCGAACAAGGTTGAGGATCCGGCACTCCGGCTGGTGCCGGCGATGAAACACACCTTGTCTTGCGGGACGCTAGTACCGCGTCAGGGTGAAACCGAGGGATAGATACGGCGAAGCTTATGCCGGGCATCGGTGGTGGAGAAGCTCCAGTCGATGGTTGCCTCAGCCTGATTACGCTCGATCTCCAATGCCGCGATTTCGCGCTTAAGCGACACTTCATCTTCAATGCGGCGATTCAAACATTGGTTGCTGAAGACGCTGAACTCGATCTCCGCCATGTTGAGCCAACTCCCATGTTTGGGAGTATAGTGAAACTCCAGCCGTTGGATCACCCGTCTGGCTTCCTTTGGCTCGAAGGCCTCGTACAGGGAGGCGGGTCTATGGGTGTTCAGGTTGTCCAGCACCACTCGGATCTTCTCCGCTTCCGGGTAAGCAGCATCCCCCAGCCAGCGCATCTGATGGGCGAAGTCGGTCATGGTGCGACGCTCGGTCACTGCCACGTGCCTCCAGCCCGCCAGCGGCTCACAGGTCATGAACAAGTTCCTGGTCCCGTTGCGCTGGTACTCGTAATCAAACCGCTCCCGCCGGCCCGCCTTGGCCGGGATGGGCGCCCGCTTCTCGGCCACCAACTGCTTGGAGGTCTCGTCGAAACAGACTACGGGCCGCTGGGGGTCATAGGGTTCCGCATAGAGGTCCAGCACGTCCTCCATGCGGGCCACGAACTCGGCGCTCACCTTGGGGATGCACCACTCCTTCTTCCGCCACGGCTTGAGTTCGTTTTTTTCAGCACCTGCCTGACCGTCTCCCGGGAGATGGAGTCGGTCAACTCGAGTTCCACCGCCCGGTCGGCCAGCAATCGCAACGTCCAGCGGGTGTGCCCTTCCGGGGCTGCGCTGCAGGCCACGGCCACCAGGTGGGCTTCCTGCTTTCCATCTAGTTTGCGCCGTTGTCCCGGCCGCGGCAGGTCCTCAAGGGCGCGCTTCAACCCGCCTTCTACGAAACGCTGCCGCACCCGGCCGACCGTGGAGGGGCCGACCAGCAGAGCTTCCGCCACCTGCTGGTCGGTAAGGCCTTCATCGGCTTTGCACAAGATCAAAGCCCGCTTCAATTTACGCCCCGAGGATTGGCCGCGCCGGGTGATACCCAGCAAATGTTCCCGCTCATCTTGGGTCAAGTTCACTCGGTATAGCTTGGCCGGCATTCCCCACGCCTCCCCACAATCAAAGAATGCCTCAATTATATACTTTCTTATATTTGTCAAAAATAGCCGGACGCGGTACTAGAAACCCGGACGGAAACCCCTTATTGGGAAGAGGGATTTGGTCAGTAAGGCCGATACGAGCAGGGTGAGGGTCCAAATTTGCCCGAGCCATGCGGTGGCGGAGTTGACCATTCCAGCGACCTGGGCGCTGCCGGCGCTGGGACCGGAGCCGGTTTCTCCGGTCAACCCGGCTTTGGCGGCCACCAGGGTCAGGTTGGCCACGGTGGCTGCCAGGTACAGCTGGAACCGGGTTTTGGCACGGCCGAAGTAGCGGGACTGGCGGATCCCCAATTGGACCAGCCGCGCCAGCCGGTGCTCCACCACCACGCGACGCTGCCGGTACTCGGCAAAGGCCTCGCTCTGCTGTAGGGCGCGGGCCTGCTGCAACAGCGCTTCCTGCGGGTGCAGTTGCACCGTTCGTCCCGTACCCGGTTTTGCCGCCACGCACTGGGACCGCAGGGGGCATACCCCGCAGACCGCCGCGTCGAATCGGAAGGCCTCCAAACGGTAAGTTCGACCCGTTTGGCCGGTGCGCCGTCCCGCCGGCACCATCGTCCGGGTAACATTCCCCGCCGGACAGGTGCAGGAACCCGCCTCCAGGTCAATATGGAAGTCCTCTTTCGGAAAGTGGGTTCGGTTGGGACGCCCCGGCACCCTGGCAATCAGAGTGCGGCCCGCGTCGGCGAAGGTTTGACGGGTACCGCCGTCGCCGTAAGCGGCGTCGCCCATGGCCTCCTCCACCGGCACACCGGTGTTGGCCTCACTCTGTTCCACCAGTTCCAGCGCCCCCAGGTTGTCGGGAGCGTTGCCGGGCAATACCTCCACCGCGGTAATCAGCTGGGAGTCGGTGTCCACCACAATCGCTGCCTTGTGTCCGTCGAACCGCCGGCTGCTGCTCTTGTGGCCGTGGCGCATCTCCGGGTCATGCACCGACATCATCCGGTCCCGGCTCACCCCATCCTTGAGGCTCATTCCCCCCTCAGCCCGTTCCACGTCCTGGAGCAGCAACTGCCCCAGCAGTTCCGCCGCCGCCACAATCCGCTGCCGCTCATCGCTGTCCTCGCGCAATTCCCCCTGCGCCTGCCGCGACAACTCCAACAGCCGGTCCGCGTCGGCCACAATCCCAGACAGCAGCGCCGTCTGCGCCTGCCGGTCGGACCAGTCGATGGCCGCTTCGCCCTTGACGCTGGAGCCCAGGTATCGGTGGTATCGATGGTATCCTTGACTCTTCGCCCATTCCCCGACGTTGATTCCCTTCAGCTGTGCCAGCGCCCGCAGCAGTTTGACGATCCCGTCCGCCAGCAGGTTGCAGGTGTCCTTGACTGCGCCACGCCCCAGGATGTTGGTCGTGTCCAATGCCACCCGCATCCCGCGCCCTTTCAGGAAGCCCGACTCCCGGGCCAGCCGCAGACTGGACTCGAATACCTCCCGCACCTTGCCGTGCAGGATCAGCTGGGCGCGAAACACCTGCAGCGTACTCTTGGCGAAGGGCCGGTCTTCCACCTCAATCCCCAACGCCACTTTCCACCGGAGGTCAAAGTCAGCCCGGGCCTTCGCCTCGGCGTCGCTGACCTTGTCGTGGGACTGCAACAGCAGCGCCGTCGCCAGCAGGCTGGGCGGCACGCTGTCCCTGCCGTTGTCGGG
>CBDHDC010000002.1:0-104679 GCA_965261195.1 Dehalococcoidia bacterium
CTGGTGGTACCTACGGGGTATTGGCGCGCAACCGGCTCAAGGCCTTGCAGGGCGTCGCGGCGCCGGCAGCAGCAGAGGAAGCGGCGAAGTTGGTGGAGGCTGCCTTGGATCTGGGAATCCGGGAGCGCCGTCTGATTCAGTTGGGCCTGGCTGTGGAAGGATTTGATCCGGGAGATGCAGATGGTCTGTTCGGTCGCAAGACGCGTGGGGCTATCGGACGCTGGCAGTCATCGCGGGGTGAGGAGGCAACGGAGCATCTGGACGTGGAGTCGGCGAAATTGTTGATGTCGTCTGGACGGAAGCGCCAGGCACAGGAGCAGGCGGGGGCGCGCCAAGCGGCGGCGGCGGAGCGTCTAAGGGGTGAGCAGGAAGCACGGGAACGGGTGCAACGCGAGGCACAGGAGCGTGCCCGGCGTGAAGCCGAGGAACGCGCCCGGCGAGAGGCAGCGGCGGAGGCGGAGCGGGGCAGGCGTGCGATGGAACCGGGCCGGCGTTTCCGCGACTGTGACGGCTGCCCGGAGATGGTAGTGGTGCCGTCGGGTTCGTTCATGATGGGGTCGCCGCCGGGCGAGGAAGGACGAGACGACGATGAAGGTCCGCAGCACCGGGTGCAGATTGCCGAACCGTTTGCGGTGGGCGTGCATGAGGTGACGCGGGGTGAGTTTGCCCGCTTTGTGCGGGAAACGAACCGCTCGGTGGGCAATTCCTGCCGGGTCTGGAACGGAGGGCAAAAGAAATGGGTAGAACGTTCGGGCCTCAACTGGCGCAACCCCGGCTTCGCGCAGACCGACCGGCATCCGGTGGTGTGCGTGAGTTGGGACGACGTGCAGTCGTACGTGGGCTGGCTGTCGCGAGAGACTGGGGAGGGTTACCGGTTGTTGAGCGAATCGGAGTGGGAGTACGCAGCGCGCGGTGGGACGCGCACGGCTCGGTATTGGGGCGAGCGTGAGTCGGGTCAGTGCCGCTACGGGAACGGTGCGGACGCCAGCACGACGTTTGACTGGCGGGTGAGTTGCAGCGATGGTCATGCTTGGACATCGCCTGTTGGGACGTACACGGGAAACGGTTTTGGCTTGCATGACGTATTGGGCAACGTGTGGGAGTGGGTACAGGATTGTTGGAATGAGGACTATGCAGGGGCGCCGGCTGACGGTCGAGCGTGGGAGCGAGGCGATTGCAGCCGTCGCGTGGCACGCGGCGGTTCCTGGGTCAACTTTCCGAGGTTCCTGCGTGCTGCCAACCGCCTCAGGGACTCCTCCGGGCTCCGCATCGACCTCCTGGGTTTCCGCATTGCCCGGACGCTTGCTCCCTGAGTCCTTAACTCCTTACCTCCGGGGGTCCAGGGGGCTTGGCCCCCTGGACAAAATTTGACTCTTGGTCCCTGTTGCAGGGCGCCGTCCGAAGGGCAAGGACGAGGGAGGGTTGAACTTGACGGCGGCTGCCCGCGAACGCGCGCGAGGCGGGGCCGGCGCCGGGGGTCCAGGTCGTTCCTTGAACACAGGAAGGAGGGAGAAGATGGGGATGCAACGCTTGACGGTCCTGCTGGCGGTAGCAGGGCTGCTGGCACTAACGGCAGCGCCGGGGCTGGCGCAACAGCGCGTGGCGCTGGTGATCGGCAATGCCACCTACGCGCACGCCCCCCGGCTCGCCAACCCGCTCAACGACGCTGCGGACATCAGTGCCGCCCTGGCGCGCCTGGGTTTCGCGGTAACGAAGCTGGAAAACGCCAATCAGGGAGAACTGCGCCAGGGTCTGCTGGCCTTCACGCGCGCGGCCTCGGCTGCAGAAGTAGCGGTGGTGTTCTATGCCGGCCACGGCATCGAGGTGGACCAGAGAAACTTCCTGGTGCCGGTGGATGCGAAGCTGTCGAGCGACCAGGACGTGGAGTTCGAGACGGTGCCGCTGGAGTTGGTGATGCGCTCGGTGGCGCGTGCGTCGGGCCTCAGGCTGGTGATCCTGGATGCGTGCCGGGACAACCCGTTTGCGGTGTCGATGCAGCGAGCGGGGGCGACCCGTTCGGTTGGTCGGGGTCTGGCCAGAGTGGAACCTGCGGGAGAGACGCTGGTGGCGTATGCGGCGAAAGGGGGCACGGTGGCGTCGGACGGAGACAGCCGCAACAGCCCGTACAGCGCGGCGTTGCTGGCGCATCTGGAGGAGCCGGGTCTGGAGGTGGGGCTGATGTTTCGCAAGGTGCGCGATGCAGTATTGGCTTCGACGGGCGGTCGTCAGGAGCCGTTCGTGTATGGGTCGTTGTCGAGTCGCGGTGTGTATCTCACGGCGCGGCTGGAGCCTGATCCGTCTGTGGAGACGGGTGGGCGAAACGAGCCCACGTCGGAGCGTCTGAGCGCTGAGCAGCTGGCGGCGCAGCGTCTGGTGGCGGAGCGTGAGCTGTTGTTCTGGGAGTCGGTCAAGGACAGCACGAACCCGGCGGACCTTCAGGCTTACCTTGACCGCTATCCGAATGGCGTCTATGCCGCGCTGGCGCGCAATCGGCTGCAGGCCTTGCAGGGCGCCGCGGCGCCGGCAGCAGCAGAGGAAGCGGCGAAGTTGGTGGAGGCTGCCTTGGATCTGGGAATCCGGGAGCGCCGTCTGATTCAGTTGGGCCTGGCTGCGGAAGGATTTGATCCGGGAGATGCAGATGGTCTGTTCGGTCGCAAGACGCGTGGGGCGATTGGAGGCTGGCAGTCATCGCGGGGTGAGGAAGCAACGGAGTATCTGGACGTGGAGTCGGCGAAATTGTTGATGTCGTCTGGACGGAAGCGCCAGGCGCAGGAGCAGGAAGCGGCGCGCCAAGCTGCGTCGGAGGCGGAGCGTCTAAGGGGCGAACAGGAAGCGCGGGAACGGGCGCAACGCGAGGCTCAGGAGCGTGCTCGGCGTGAAGCCGAGGAACGCGCCCGGCGAGAGGCAGCGGCGGAGGCGGAGCGGGGCAGGCGTGCGATGGAACCTGGCCGGCGTTTCCGCGACTGTGACGCCTGCCCGGAGCTGGTGGTGGTGCCGTTGGGATCGTTCATGATGGGGTCGCCGGCGGGCGAGGAAAAGCGAGACGATGATGAAGGTCCGCGGCACCGGGTAACGATTGCCGAGCCGTTTGCGGTGGGCGTGCATGAGGTGACGCAGGGGGAGTTTGCGCGCTTTGTGCGGGAAACGAACCGCTCGGCGGGCAATTCCTGTCGGGTGTGGGACAGCAATGAAGGGAGATGGGTGGAGCGTTCAGGCCTCAACTGGCGCAACCCCGGCTTTGAGCAGACGGACGGGCACCCGGTGGTGTGTGTGAATTGGGACGACGCGCAGTCGTACGTGGGCTGGTTGTCGCGTGAGACTGGGGAGGGCTACCGGTTGTTGAGCGAATCGGAGTGGGAGTACGTGGCGCGGGCGGGCACGACGGGACCGTTTCACACGGGCGCGACGATATCGCCGGCGCAGGCGAATTATGATGGGAACTACACGTACGGTTCGGGTCGTAAGGGGGTGTACCGGGAGCGCACGATGTCAGTGGGTTCCTTTTTGCCGAATGCCTTTGGATTGCACGACGTGCATGGCAACGTGTATGAGTGGGTACAGGACTGTTGGAACAAGAAATACGACGGTGCACCACGTGATGGTGGTGCATGGGAAAGGGGCGATTGCAGTCTGCGGGTGGCACGCGGCGGTTCCTGGTTCAGCTCTCCGAGGTTCCTGCGTGCTGCCTTCCGCTTCAGGAACTCCACCGGGTACCGCAACTACTACCTGGGTTTCCGCATTGCCCGGACGCTTGCTCCCTGAGTCATTACCTCCTTACCTCCGGGGGCCAGGGGGCTGCGCCCCCTGGCCGAAATGTTGAACTTTTGACGGCCGAGGAGGCGCATCCTTTGGACAAAGCCTTCCGCGACCGGGCGCGTGAGACGGGACCGGCCTTGGAAGCCCACTACCGTTTCATCGTGTGGCTGGTGCCGACGGTGGAAGGCTTTCCGCGCCGCCAGAAGTTCCTGTTGGGCGACCGCATCCAGCAAAACGCCCTGGACGTTCTGGAGTTCCTCGTCGAGGCGACGTATACCCGGCAGCGCGGACCGCACCTCAGGCGGGCCAACCTGGGCGTCGAGAAGCTGCGCTTCCTGCTGCGTCTGGCCCACGACCTGCACTACCTGGATTTGCGGCGCTACGAGCACGCGGCGCGTTGTCTGGACGAAACCGGGCGTAAAATCGGCGCCTGGAGCAAGGTGCATCATGCCAAAGAAAGCACGGCATCTGTTTGACGCCATCGCCTCATTTGCGGCCCTGCGCTCGGCAGCTCTGCGCGCCGCCAAGGGCAAACGTGCCAAGCCGGGGGCAGCGGCCTTTCTGGCCAATCTGGAAACCGAAGTCCTGCGTCTGGAGCGCGAACTCGTCAGCGGCCGCTACCGGCCGGGGCGCTACAAGACGATTGAGATATTCGACCCCAAGCACCGCATGGTGTCGGCGGCGCCCTTCCGCGACCGGGTGGTTCACCACGCCTTTTGTGCCGTGTGCGAACCCATCTTTGAGCGCGGCTTCATTGCCGACAGCTACGCCAACCGCACGGGCAAGGGAACGCACCGCGCCATCGCCCGCTACGAGGCGTTCCGCGACCGCTTCCGCTACGTCCTGCGGGCCGACATTTACCGCTACTTTCCGGCCATCGACCACGAGATACTCAAGCGCGACCTGCGCCGCCGCATTGCTTGCCGCCGCACCCTGGCGCTGGCGGACCGCATCATCGACGCGTCCAACCCCCAGGAAGGTGTCCTTCTGCATTTTCCGGGCGATGATCTGTTTACCCCCTTGGAACGAAGGCGCGGCTTGCCGATCGGCAACCTGACCAGCCAGTTTTTCGCCAACCTGTACCTGGACGGCCTGGACCACTTCTGCAAGGAAGTGCTGCGGGCCAAGGGTTACGTGCGCTACGTGGACGACTTCGCCCTGTTTCATGATGACGCCGGGCAACTCGAAGCGTGGCGGCGGCGCATCGCCGTGTTTCTGGAAGGCCGGCGGCTGCGCCTTCACGCGAGCAAGACGGGCATCGCCGAAACACGAGAGGCGGCGGAATTTCTCGGCTTGGTGTTGCTGCCAGGCGGCTATCGGCGCCTGCCGGAAGCGAACGTGCGGCGCTTTCGCAACCGCCTGCGGGGTCTGCGCGACCGCTGGCGTCAAGGCAGCATGACCCGCCGGGAGATCGAATGTCGCATTGAAGCGTGGGTGGCCCACGCCAGTCACGCGCATAGCTGGCGCCTGCGCCAGGCGATCTTTCGCGGCGGCTGGTTCGACCCGTCGCGGGAGCCTGACCGTCCCCCTGCCGTCGCGTGGCACGCGGCGGTTCCTGGAACAACAAACCGAGGAACCTGCGTGCTGCCAACCGCAACAGGAACACCACCGGGAACCGCAACAACAACCTGGGTTTCCGCATTGCCCGCACGCTCCAAAGCCGGAACCGGCGGCCTCACGGGGCCTCCGGGTGCGCCAACGAGCGTCCAGGGGCGGTCATGATGAACAACCTGGCTGCCGCCCCTCATGCCCCGCCGTTTGGCGGGGGAGGGGTGGCAGTGTGAAAGGCCTGGAGAAAGTTGCACGCAGACAAGGGAGGAGGAGAGATGGCTGAAGGCTGGAGGTATCAGACGTTCACGGCGCTGGTGGTATTGCTGCTGGCCCTGTCGGCGCCGGCCTTGGCGGCGGAGCGGGTGGCGCTGGTGGTTGGCAACGCGGCCTACGAGCAGGAGATCGCCGCCCTGAAAAACCCGGTCAACGATGCCACCGCGGTGGCTGCGGCGTTGCGCCGTCTGGGCTTCGAGGTCATCGAGGGCATGGACCTCAGCGAAGACGACTTCTACGACAAGATCATCGAATTCGACGACGCGGGGCGCGGGGCCAAGATGGCGTTGTTCTTCTATGCCGGTCACGGCTTGCAGGTAGACGGCCGCAACTACCTGGCGCCGGTCGATCTGAAGCTGGAGACGCGGCAGGACCTGCGACGCCATGCCATCGAGCTGGCGGCCGTGCTGGAGGTGATGCGCAGCGAGACGAACCTGTTGATTCTGGACGCCTGCCGCAACAACCCGCTGGCGGCGGAGTTGGCGCGCACCCTGGGTCTGAGCCGCGCGGCGGTGGCGAGTCGGGGTCTGGCGCGGGTGGACAGCGCCAGCGGCACGCTGATTGCGTATGCCACGGAGCCGGGCGCGGTGGCGGCGGACGGCACCGGGGATCACTCGCCGTACACGGCGGCGTTTCTGGAGCACCTGGAGACACCGGGATTGAGCGTGCAGGACCTGTTCACTGAAGTGACAGCCTCGGTATTGAAGCGTACGGGCGAGCGGCAAAAGCCGTGGACGCACTCGTCGCTGTCGAAGATCGTCCGCCTGGTGCCGGGGGGTGATTCGGAGGCAACGGCAGCGACGCCTCTGCCTGCGCAAACAAGCGAACCCGCGTCGACGCGCTTGACCGCTGAGCAGTTGGTGGCGCAGCGTTTGGCGGTGGAGCGTGAGTTGTTGTTCTGGGAATCGGTGAAAGACAGTACGAACCCTGCGGACCTTCAGGCGTATCTGGACCGTTATCCTGGTGGTACCTACGAGGTGCTGGCGCGTAACCGGCTGCCGGCCTTGCAGGGCGCCGCAGCGCCGGCAGCAGCAGAGGAAACGGCAAAGTCGGTGGAGGATGTGTTGGGTCTGGGGATCCGGGAGCGCCGTCTGATTCAGATGGGTTTATTGGCGGCGGGGCATGATCTCGGCAAGGCCGACGGCTTGCTTGGCCGGCAGACCCGCGCGGCGCTGAAGCAGTGGCAGGCGTCACGGGGCGAGGCGGCGACGGGCTACCTGGACGTGGAATCTGGCAAGTTGCTGCTGGCGGCCGGGGAACGGTACGAGGCGCAGGACAAGGCGCGCCAAGCAGCGGTGGAGCGTCTAAGGGGTGAGCAGGAGGCACGGGAGAAAGCACGGCGCGAAGCTCAGGAACGTGCCCGGCTGGAAGCGGTGGAAGCGGAACGACAGCGCCGCGATCGGGAAGCGCAGGCAAGAGCCCGCCGAAAGGCCGAGGCGCGGCAGAAATGGACCAAGCTGGGTCCGGTGATGGTGCGGGTGGACGGTGGCAGTTTCGTTATGGGCTGCCAGAGCGGGCGAGATAGCAATTGTGAAGATATGGAAAAACCGGCCCATCGGGTTCAGGTGCGCAGCTTCGAGATTGGCAAGTACGAGGTGACGCAGGCATTGTGGGAAGCGGTGATGGGAGACAACCCAAGTTCTTTTACAGGCTGCACCCGGTGTCCCGTAGAGAAGGTCAATTGGGACGACATCCAGGTATTTCTGCGGAAATTGAGCGACGTGACCGGCGAGCGATACCGTTTGCCGACGGAGGCGGAATGGGAGTACGCGGCGCGCGGCGGACGGCAGAGCCGGGGCTACCGATATGCCGGCGGCAATGACGTGGGGTCGGTAGGCTGGTATTTAGATAACAGCGGAAGCAGAACCCATGCCGTCGGCCAGAAGCGCGGCAACGAACTGGGTTTGCATGACATGAGCGGCAACGTGTGGGAGTGGGTACAGGACTGCTGGAATGATAGTTACCGGGGTGCGCCGGATGACGGCCGTGCCTGGCACCGAGGCAAGTGTGGCCGTCGCGTGGCACGCGGCGGTTCCTGGGGCAGCATTCCGGGGGTCCTGCGTGCTGCCTTCCGCGGCAGGTTCACCTCCGGGTACCGCAACTACCTCCTGGGTTTCCGCATTGCCCGGACGCTTACCCCTTGAATCATTACTTTTTTACCTCCGGTGGGGGTCCAGGGGGCCTTGCCCCCTGGACGAAAATTTCTGGATTTTTGCCTTTGGAGGGTCGATTGATGAAGGGCGTTGCAGGCCAGGTCTTTCGCGCCGCCGGACGTCGGCGACCGGGGTCATGGCGACTCCATCGCCCCGGTGCGCTTCCGGGCGGTTGTCCTGCCTGCGTCGGGTCTCGGGGCGCGTGCCGCGTGCCGGGGATGAGGAGGTTGAGAGTTGAGTGACGAACTCGAGAGGCTGGAAAACGCGTTGCGCGCTGCCACGCCGGTTCCATCGGCGGCGGCGCGGTCACGGGCGGTCGCCGCGGCGACGGCGGAATTCGATCGTCACCACCAAGGAATTCGTGAGGCGGCGCGTCAGAAGGGGCAAGTGTCGAAAAGCGGCACCTTTTGGTTCCTAACGTGGCTGAGGAGATTCACCGTGCCCACGTCGCGCCCTGCCCTGGCCCTTACCGGCGCTGCCTTTCTCATCGTTGCCGGCGTCGTGCTGCGGCAACTCCTGTTGTCCCCGCCCGGTTTCTTCCCAGGCCTGTCGCCGGTTGAGTTGTCTGACCCGGCAGACTTGTCGGCATCGTTGCCGCCCCCTGAGTCAACTGCGCAGCTGCGGGTAGACCCGGCCTCGCCGCCCGCCGAGTCAGCGCCGCCTGAGATGGCAACGATAACCCAGGCTGAGGTGGCTGAAGTGCTGGAGCGCATAGCACCACGATCTCCGGCAGAACCGGCCTCGGCGCCTTCCGAGTCGGATTTGCTCAGAGAGCCCAGGGTGGCTCAGGAGCCAAGACGATTGTCACAACGACGGTCCCAGACAAAATCGCTGCCGCCGTCCGCCCAGGTTCGGTCTGAGCTGGACATGCCGGCCCCCCTGGCCGAACCTTCCAGTCCAGGCCATTCTCCCGTCCAGGGGCGGGACCGCTTCAGCCATTTTGATGCCAACCCGGTGAAGGTGACCGCCGAGGAGCCGGTATCGACCTTCTCCATCGACGTCGATACCGCCTCTTACAGCTTCATGCGCGCCGCGCTGCAAAACGGCGTACTGCCCCAGCAGGACGCGGTGCGCACCGAGGAAATGGTCAATTACTTCCCCTACGACTATGCCCCACCCGAGAACCGCGAGACACCCTTCGCCACCCACGTCTCCCTGATGCCGGCGCCCTGGAACCAAGCGAACCGGCTGATGCACGTCGGCATCAAGGGCTTCGTGGCGGACCGTAGCACGGCGCCGCGCGCCAATCTGGTGTTCCTGATCGACACCTCCGGCTCGATGGATGAACCCAACAAGCTGCCGCTGTTGATCAACTCCTTCAAGCTGCTCGTGAGCGCGCTGTCACCCGAGGACACAGTGGCGATTGTCACCTATGCGGGTTCGGCCGGTATGGCGCTCGCTCCAACCAAGGCCGCCGAACGAGGAAAGATCGTGGCCGGCCTGGAGCATCTTGACGCGGGTGGGTCGACCGGCGGCGGCGAAGGGATCCGCCAGGCCTATCTGCTGGCCGAGCAGCACTTCGTCGAGGTCGGCATCAATCGGGTGATTCTCGCCACCGACGGGGATTTCAACGTCGGCATCACGGACCCGGGAGAACTCGAAAGCTACGTCGCCCGCAAGCGCGACAGTGGGGTGTTCCTTTCCGTCCTCGGTTTCGGCATGGGGAACTACAACGACGAACTCATGCAAGGCCTTGCGCAGAACGGCAACGGCAACGCGGCCTATATCGACAGCCTGTCGGAGGCCCGCAAGGTCCTGGCCGAGGAAGCCACCTCGACCCTTTTCCCCATCGCCAAGGACGTCAAGATCCAGGTCGAGTTCAACCCGGCGCTGGTGAGCGAGTACCGGCTGATCGGCTACGAAACCCGGCTGCTCAAGCGGGAAGATTTTCGCAATGACAAGGTTGACGCCGGGGAGATCGGTGTCGGCCACACGGTGACGGCCATTTACGAGTTGACCCCGGTGGGGTCGGGCGTCGAGCGCATCGCGCCGCTGCGCTACCAGGAACCGGATGAGGCAGCAGGCACCGGCTTTGCGGACGAGGTTGCCTACCTGAAAATTCGCTACAAGCTGCCGGACAGCGAGACGAGCACCGAAATCGTCCGCGCCGTGACCCGAGGCGATGGGTTCGAGAGCGTGGACGCCGCCCCACAGGATGCGCGGTTCGCTGTCGCGGTGGCCGCCTTCGGCCAGCTCCTGCGCGGCGGTCAGTACACCCAGGATTTCAGCTACGACGACGTGATTGCGCTGGCGCAGGCCGCACGGGGCCAGGATCCGTTCGGGTACCGGAGCGAGTTCATCAGCCTCGTCCGCCTGGCCCAGTCCGCGGCCGCCATGGCGCCGCCGAGGCGCTGAATGGATATCCGGAAAGACGGTGAGTTCAGCACGCCTTCAAGCTCGTCTGACCGTTGGAAACCGTGCCGCGTGTGAAAGGCCCCTAGGAAAAACGCTCTGGCACGACTTGATCGCAGAGGGATTTCCCAACCCGTTGTAGATGATGGAGGCAAAGTTATGGAGAGTTCCATGTTTCAAGGTATACGGGTCCGTTTCCTGGTGTTGGCAACGCTGTGCGCGCTGGCGGTGGCGAGCTTCGCCACCGCGGCTGACCGGGCATTGATCGTCGGTATCGGGAAATTTGCGGACGCCAGCATGAATCTGCCGGGAATCGACCTGGACGTACGTCTGATGCAGGAAGTAGCCGACCTGCTGGGATTTGAGGAAATCAGGACCCTGACAGACGCGGACGCCACCTACGACGGCTTTGTCCGTCAATTTGAGCAGTGGCTGATCGAAGGCACCCGGAATGGCGACCGCGTTCTGGTTTACGTCAGCAGTCATGGAACCCGCGTGCCGGACGACAACGGCGATGAAAAAGACAAGCAGGACGAAGTCCTCGTGATGCACGATTCGCGCCAGCGGGACGGCAAATTGGAAAGATTTCTCCGCGATGACGAATTCAGCGCCCTGTTGCGGCGTCTGCCCAGCCGCGACGTGCTGGTGTTGATCGATGCCTGCAATAGCGGCACCGTTTACAAAGCCATTCGCCTGGGCAATACCAGCCTGGGAGAGCAGGAGGGCTATACCAAATTCCTCGACTATCCGGGCATGCCGGCCGGCAGCGCCAGCCGGGCGGATGCGGTGGCGGTGGACGAAAAGAACGTCGGGGTCCGGCAACGCGAGCGCCCCGACAATTTCGCCTTTCTGGCGGCGGCTGCCGACGACGAACTGGCCTTGGCGACCGGCAAAGGCAGTGTGTTTACCCTGGGGCTGAACGCAATCGTCAAGGAAGCGGCCGGCAAGCAGCGAACCCTGACGCTGAAGACACTCAGAGACGAAGTGGAGAGCTACATCCGCAAGAAGATTGAAACGGAGTTGTCGGGACGCCGGATGCACACACCGCAGCTGGGCGGCAACCCGGACTTGATGGGGAAGGCCCTGCGTCTGGTCGTTCCCAACGAGGGTGGGCGGACATGGCGTCAACTCGAGGCCTTCGCCGGACGCGGCGCCCCATTGGCCATCAAGGCGGGTCAGGAAAACTATCGCCTTGATGATGAGGTTGTGTTCACCATTGACATTCCGCATGCCGGCTACCTGAACGTGGTCAACGTCGGACCGCAGGACACCGCCACGGTATTGTTCCCCAACAAGTTCCACCGCGACAACCGCGTGTCGGCTGGAACCCTGACGCTGCCCACCGATCAGATGCCGTTTTACTTCCCCGCCATGGAGCCCGCCGGTCAAACCCTGACGGTGGCCATACTGACGCAGAGAAAAATGGACCTGTACGAAGACGCGGTGGAGGGCCGCAACAAGAACGGAGAGTTCACCATCGCCCTCGCGCCGCTTTCGGCCAAGGCGACCCGCGACCTGGGCGTCGCCAGCCGCCAGGACCGGCAATACGCGGCGGGCAAGGTGATTTTCAAGGTGACGGCGAAATGACGGGGACACCCTCGAATTGGAGGAAGCCGACCGGCTCAGGTAAAGCCCGCGAATTTTCGATGAGGAGCATAACGCATGGCGACGGGGAATCTCATGTCAGGTCACGGGTCGTTTGACAGACCGCAGCGAGGATTGGCGTGCATCTGGTTCTTGATTGGTGTGCTGATGGTTCCGGGCTGGGCAACGGCCGCGCAGCCGTCAGCCGATCATGCCATGGGGCTGTTCGAGGTCTATGAGCGCAACAGGAAGGAAGGCTTCCCCAATTACATCACCGAGGACGTACTGCTGCTGAGCTATGGCATGATCCGCACCGCCGTGAGCCGTGCCGTGGAACGCGAGCACCATATCGGGTCGGTCGGCCGGATCATTGAGGGGTTGGCAGTCGAGGTGACGGCGGGGCCAGCGGACCCTGTCAACCAGGCCAACCGCGATTACCTGGCCGTGCTGCTGGCGCTCTGGCACGGACGCGACCAGGCCGCCGGCGCTGGAGAGCCGGCGCGCACCCAGGCCGAGCTGGATCTGGTGCTGGCATCCCAGGCGCTGACCCGGTCGCCGCTGTGGGGTCAGATGGTGGATTACACGCAGTTCAAGCCGCGCGGCCATTACAGCGGCGACGCCGAACTGGAGCGCTACTTCCGCACCGTGCGTTATGCCGGCACCGTCCTGTTTGCCGTCACCGCCAGCAAGGCCACCGGGGTGAGCGAGGCGCTGGCCGAGCGGCTGACCCGACAGGCCGTGCGTCTGGCCCGCCTCATCGAGCAAGACCCTGGCCTGGCCAAGGAACACGGCGGCCTGCTACGCAGCCTCGACTGGCGCTTCGGACCGCCGGAAGACCTGCCCAACGCGGCCCTGCTGGCGCTCGACCCTGAGCCAGCTGGGACGTTTCGCGTCCGCCTGCTGGCGCAAGCGAAAGAACAGGGTCTGCAGCCGCGCGTCATTGGCGGCGTGGTGGATGCCGGCCAGTTGGAAGACGGTGTCACCGCAGCCGACGTCATGACCGGCTGGCGCCTGCTGCCGCAGCGCTATATGCCGGAGTCCGACGCCTTCCAGCGACTCGTTTACGATGATACCGGGATCTTCCAGGGGACACAGGACACGACGCCGTTTGGCCTGACCCTGATCGACGGCAAGCTGGTCAAGGGCTTTCCGCTGCTGGCCGAACTCATGGCCCTGTGGGGTAGTGAGACGTCGTACGAACACCTGCGCCAAAAGGGCGAAACGGCCTTTGAGGGCTACGACGCGGCCTGGGAGCGGGCACAGCAGGCGTTCGCAAGCGCCGTCGGGTTGAGCGCCCTGCACCAGCATCTGATCCGTACGGGCTTGCGGTCTGAGTCGCCGGACCGCCTGACGGCCCTGCGAGGCTTCTGGACCTGGCAGCGGTACGCCGCGTTGCTGTATGCCAAGCAATCGTATACCGCGGCCGACAAGGGTTTGGTATTGGCCCCGCCGCGGCCCGCCGGGGCACGGCTGGAGCCCTCGCTGCCGGTGTACCTGGCTCTGGCGCGGGCAGTCGAGGCGCACCGGCGGGTCACCCCTCACGCCGCTTGGGAGGCGTTTGGCGAAATTCTCGACCGCGTCATCACCATCACGCTGCAAACAGATGGCGAGCGTGGCCCGACCGCGGCCGACGAAGCGTTCCTGAACGAACTGGATGCGGCCCTGGTGGCCCTGACGGGCGGACCGGACGCGCCGATCGTAGTGGACGTCCACACCAACCCGGCCAGCCGGGAGGTCCTGCAGGAAGGCACCGGTATGGCGCGACTGGTCACTCTGACATCTACCGGCGAGCAGATCGCCCGCGGCGCCCGCTTCACCCAGTGCGAATTCAAGCACCCCATGGCGGAGCGCCTCAACGATGCCGCCTGGCGGGATTTGTTGGCAGGATCGCCACATCCATGCGGCGGGACAGCCGCCGTGACCCAAGAGGAGAGATAACCATGCTGGCTGCCTGTTCGCTGTTGTGCCGCCTGGCCCTGGTTTTTCTGGTGCTCAGTGCTGTGGCGCCGCCGGCCGAGGCCGTCAAGCGCGCCTTGCTGGTCGGTGTCGGCAACTACGTGGATTCTCGTGTACCGGACCTGCAAGGACCGTCCCACGACGTCGCCGCCTTGCGTGCCGCGCTGGTGCAACACGGCGGATTCGGTGATGAAAACATCACCGTGTTGCTCGACGACGAGGCCACAAAAGGCGGCATCCTCGACGAAATCGGCCGCTTGGGCGAGGCCAGCCAGCTGGGCGACTTCGTCCTGATCTATCTTTCCGGGCACGGCACCAGCGCCTTCAACCCGAGCCTCCTGCTGCCGCTGCCACACCATTCCGGGGCCTTCGTGCCGGTGGATTTTGCCGCTTCCGGCAGCCAGTCGGAGCAGCTCGACTCCCTGGTCATCGGCGCCCGCGACCTGCGGCCTCTTCTGCAAGACATCGACAACAAGAAGGTCCGGGGCCTGATTCTCATCGACAGCTGCTACTCGCAGTACACGTCGCGCGCCGCGTACGCCCCGCCGTGGACGGTTTACCGGACACTCCCCAGCGGCCTTACCGCCGGCCTTGAAGATATAACCTTTGATGCTGTCGATTTCGCTGACGAGGCGGCTCAGACGTATCCCTACCGGCATCTGGCGACCCTGACCGCGTCGAGCAAGAAAGAGAAGGCGATCGATGAGACGGATCCGCACCGCACCCTGGACGGCAAGCCGCACGGGGCCTTTACGGACAGCCTGCTGCGCACCCTTCGGCAGATAGGCGGCGCGGACGCAAACCACGACGGCACGGTGAGCAACAGCGAAATCTTTGCCGCCGTGCGGGCGCGCATGAGCGCCGCCGGCTATGCGCACAGCCCGCAGATGCTGCCCCTGCGCAGCGCGGACAAAGACACCGACGGCTTGCTGGACCAAGCCGCCTTTCCCAGCCCTCAGCAGCCCGATGTTGCGGAGCCGGAGTTGGGGGTTGGCGAGCCGTTGCGCGTCGAGGTCCAGGGGACGCTGCCGCAGGTGACCGCGGTCGTCCATGAGAGCGACGGCCTGGCCTTGGCAAGCGAGGCCCCCGACCTGCGCGTGGTGCGGGCGGGCGGCGTGATTCGACTGCTGACCGCGGGCGGCGATCTGGTGTTCACCAGCGACAACGAAGCCACCATGATCCACGCGCTGCGCCAGCAGGTTTGGGTACAACAGTTGCTGCGCACCCCGAACGCCGCGCAGCGCTTCCGGATCGACGTCGGCATGGACGGCTATTGCGGCGAGACGTTCGAGGACCGCGACATGTTGCGTTTTTCGACCCGCATGGACCGGACCGCCCACCTGCTCCTGGTGGACGCCGCTCCGGACGGCACCCTGCGGGTGCTGTACCCGTACCACGAGGGTGAGCTTGCAGCCGTCCAAAGCGGGCGGCCAGCGTACGTGGGCAACATCCAGGTGGGGCCGCCGTTCGGTGTTGACTATGTGGTGGCGGCGGGGTTCGTCACCCGCCCGCCCCTGTACGACGCTCGCCTGCTCCATGGGGCGGCATTCCAGCCGGGAAATCCCGGCTATCGGGAACTCACAGCCCTGCTGCAGGCTGCCGATGACCCCAATCTGGCGCGCCAGGTGATCAGGGTGGTAACCGTGCCAAGCCAAGCGCCCGGACATCAGGGGTGTGACTGACCAACGCCGAACCAAAAAAGGAGGTCGCCATGTCGAGAGATCTGCGAATCGTGTCAAGTGTGCTGCTGCTCAGCATCCTGCATTGGCAATCGCCCGGCGCGTTTGCCGAGACCGGCTGCAAGGAGGATTACGACCGCGCCGTGCAGCAAACCGATCCCGCGCAGGCGCTGGCGCTGCTGGACGGCGTCGTTGCCCGCTGTCCCGGCTTCAAGGCCTGGTTCGTGAAGGGCAACGCACACCGCATGCTGGAGCAGTGGGAGGAGGCAATGGCGGCGTACCAGCAGGCTGACGGCACGGCCGGAAAACCCGAGCACGGCTTCATGGCCCAGGCATACGGCGCCCTGATGCAACACCAACTGGGCCGCACCTGCGAGGCGTCGCGCGCGTTTCGATACCTGGGTGCCGGCTCCGACGCGCCCTTGCCGTCCTGGCTGCGCGAACCGTACGAGGCGTTTGAACGCAGTCTGGTCGAAAAGCCGATGACCGCGGACGAGATGGCTTGCGCGCTGCGCGTAACCGCGGACGACAAAGCTCTGGGCGTCTGCCCCCGCCTGAACGTCAGAATCCCGTTCGCCTACGACCGGGCGGACGTCGATGGGCGGAATCGCTCCAAGGTCGAAGAACTCGCCGAAGTCCTGCACCGGGTTCACGACGACGCGCACCGCTACCGCTTGGTGGGGCACACGGACAGCCGCGGCCGCGCCGACTACAACCAGCGCCTTTCGCAGCGCCGGGCGCAGAGCGTGCGGGCCTTTATCCTGGAACGCCAGCAGGGTTTGCAGGGCCGCCTGGAGGCGCGGGGGGAAGGGAAAAACCGGTTGCTGGCCACGGATGACGCCGAATCGTCACATGCCCTCAACCGCCGGGTGGAGGTTCAGGTCCTGTGCCAGTAAGGATTGAGGCAGAGGAACCGGATATGCATGCGGCAGAAATTCCAACAGACTATCGGGAGGCATCGATGAAAGCTTACCTGGGCGGCTTTGTGCTGGCGCTGGTGCTGGCCATTTGGTTGCAACCGGCTGAGGCTGGCCTCGTCTGGGCCGGCGCTGGGGTCAAAAACATTCATGTGCTCGCCATCGGCAGCGACTATTCGTCCTCAAGATTTTCCATCAACGGCGGCGCCGATGCACAAGCCCTGGCCGGCGCCTTCAGGGCAGGCATCGGGTCGGCGCACGGGACGGCCGGGGTCGTCGAAGTGGTAAATCAACGGGCTACCAAGGCTGCGATTTTGCTGGCCGTGGATAAAGCGGCCGCGACCCTCGAGCCCGAGGACGCCTTCGTCTTCTTTTTTTCCGGTCACGTGACGGTGCGGGAGCAGCAGACCTATCTGATACCCCATGACGCGCTGTCGTCAGGCGCGGAGCAGCCGGACCCAGGCAAGTTGATCTCCGCCGCCGACTTGCGGACGGCACTGGGCAAGGTGCGGGCCAATTACCGGTTGCTGCTCTTCGATAGCGATTACCTGGACATGGGGCCCGTCACCCAGGGCACCTACGTCCTCCATGCCAGCGGTCCGGGGGGGCACGCCCGGGAGGGGGAAATGCATGGGTCCTTCACAACCGTGCTGCTGCAAGCCTTGCAAGGTTGGGGCGACGCCGATCAAGACGGGCGGGTGTCGGTGTTTGAGTTGGCGGGTTTTGTCGGTCGCCATCTCCCCTTCTTCTCCGACCGCCCTTCTCCCCAGTTCCCGGTTATTCGACTTTACGGGCCGGATTTCCCCTTGATCCGCAAGCCTCGCCGGGACCCTGGCCTCGCTGCTGTCGCCTTGGCGGACAAGCTGGATGCCAACCTGGTCGACCTGATCCGCCTCTACGAAGCCCAGGGCATCGAAGGCGTGCAGGCCTACGGCGTCGAGCACCAATTGGATATTACGGACGGTCGGGTGGAGATCATCGTCAACGCCGTATCCACGGACGTCCTCGACGCGCTCAAGGCTGAGGTCGTTCACCTTGGAGGGACGGTGGAAACGGAGTTTGAAAACGTTCTGTATGCCACATTGCCCGTTGCGGCGCTGGAAGGTTTTGTCATGCAGGAGGCGGTGTGGCGAGTGGACGGGTCGCGCCAAGTGTTCGCGCCTCCGAGTGGTACGGTTCCCGCTCCATCCCGCTAACGCGGAGCCCGCGGGTCCTCAAACAGGCCCGATGCCAATCCTTTGAAGAGGAGGAATCAACATGCCTTTGACCCTGGCGACGATCCTGTTGAGCGGACTGGCCCTGCTCGGCACGGCGGTGATGCCCGTCGCCGTGCCGGCGCAATCGATCGAGGAGGAGCTGCGAGCCATCGGCGAGGAGCTGCGGGAACCCGAAACATCCTCCCCGGATGAAGCGGACACCTCGGATGAAACGACCTGGGGAGAGGCCGGCCCCTCCCTGGAAGACGCCCTGAACAGCGTTCCCATGAATCTCGACCTGCCCTTTGAGACCTACGCCAAGAGCACGTCTCTGCCTGCGGGCAGCGACAAGATCGCCATGAATCTCTTGCAACTGGTCGACGGTCACCTCACCAAAGGCGCCTTCGACCTTGTCGAGCAGGCCGAGGAACTCGGCATTCCGTACGCCGACGGCCAGGCCGGCGTGCGCCTGTTTGCCGAATCCGAAGCGGATGCAGCAGCGCTGCGGGAGAGCATCGAGCGGCAGGGCGGGGAGGTGCTTGCGACCTTTGAAAACGTGGTCTACGCGCGGCTGCCCCTGGACAGCGTCAAATCCCTGGGAAACCTGCAGGAACTGCACTTCATGGACGCCGAGCCGGTGTATCGCCCGCTGGCGCCCAACCCGGACGGCGGCTACGGCGAGCGGGTGAGTGAGGGGGTGCAGTTGTCGCAGGTGCGGCGATTGCATCAGGCGGGTATCACCGGCAAGCGGGTCAAGGTGGGCATCCTGGATTTTGGCTTTGAGCGCTACAGCCGGCTCGTACGTGCCGGCGAGCTGCCGGAACCGCAAGCCACCCGGGCCTTCAACCAGGCGCAGCGTCTGGATACCAACGGCGTGCACGGCACGGCGTGCGCGGAAATCATCGCCGACATGGCACCGCATGCGGACCTGTACCTGGCCGTGGTGGACGGCCAGGAAGGCCAGATCGTCCAGGCGGCGCAGTGGCTGGCTCAGCAGGGCGTCGACATCATCAACTTTTCGGGCGGCGGTCATTACGGCCCCCACAACGGCAAGGCCCTCCTGGACCGCCTGGTGGCGCAGGTGGTCAGTCAGCACGACGTCCTGTGGGTCAACGCCGCCGGCAACGAAGGCGCCTCGCACTGGACGCAACTGGCCGAGGACCGCAACGGCAACGGCGCGGTCGATAACGTATCGGGTTACCCGGACGTGATCGCCCTTAAATTCACCGGCCAGCCGTTCAGGGTCCTGGTGGTGTGGGACGACTGGGGGCCGGACCCGAGGCGTCCGGCGTCATCGCAGGATATCGACGCCTATCTGCTGCAGCGCGATGCTGCCGGAAGGTTTCAGTTGGTGGGGGAATCCCGGCAGGTGCAGAATGGCCGCGGCGTGCCGGTTGAGGTAATCGGCTCCCGCCGCGGCGTGCGCGCCGGCACGGTGTTGTACCTGGCGCTGCATCTCAAGCGGGTCGAGCGCGCCGTTCGCACGCACGTGCTCGCGATGGGCGGGGCGCAATTGTTTCCCGTCGTGCCCGATTACAGCGTCGGCATTCCAGCCACGGCCAGTGCCGCCCTGTCTGTCGGCGCGGTCGATGTCCGCCGGGACCGGCTGGAGGCGTTCAGCTCGCAAGGCCCGACCGATGACGGACGGCAGAAACCCGAAGTGAGCGCGCCCGATAACACCAGCTCCCTGGCATATGCCGATGGCGACCAATTGGGGCGTTTCCCCGGCACCTCGGCGGCGGCCCCGCACGTGGCGGGCTTTGCGGCCCTGCTCAAGCAACTGCAACCGCAGCGCTCGGCGTCGGAACTGCGGCAGCTTGTCCTGTCGCACGTGACACCCAAAGGCGGCGACACGCCCAACCACCAGTACGGCCACGGACGCATCCATGCCGGCAAAATTGACGTCTCAGGGAGGGACGCCCCCCCGCCAACAGAGGAGGACGGAGATGGCGAGATAGACCTGGAAAGGATTCTGCGGGACATCCTGCAGGAGCAGCAGTAACCCTGAGCAGCGAACTCACCTGCCATAAAGGAGACTTGGACCATGCAAGCAATCAAACGCATCACCCGTGCAACCCGGCGCCTGGCTCAACCCTGGCCCTGCGCTTTCGCCCTGATGCTCGTTACCGCCCTGCTGGCCACCTCGGCCTGCGCCGATGTGGAACTCAGCATCGACGAGATCGGCGAAAAGACCATCCGTGTCGAAACCCCCGAGTCGGAGCCAGAGGCGCTGCGCGTCAAGCTGGAACCGGTGAAGGCGTCGTACAAGGTGGACGAGCCGATTCGGTTCCATATTCGCGGCAACAAGGCCTTTTTCCTGTACCTCTACAGCGTGGACAAGGAAACCGACGAAGTCACGCTCCTGATCCCCACCCGGAAAGGTCAGAAGCATAACAAATATCCGGCCAAACAGACCTTGGTCGTTCCCAACGAGGGAGAGGCCGAGTTGCTCGCCGACGAGCCCGGGCGCGAGCGGCTGCTCATGGTTGCCAGTACCCGCTACCTGCCGCTCAAGTCGCGGTGGTACCGCAAGGGCCTTGACTATTACACCGGCAAGGGGGCCGATTTTGAGCAGGAATTCGCCGAAAAGGGCATCCGCGTGCGCGGGCCGGACAAGACCCGCGACGACAAGGTGCTGGTCAAGACCGTGATGGTGCGAATCGAAGGCGAGCAGACGGGGGACGCCACCGCGCCGGCAGCCAGCCACGTGTGGCTGACCACCAAGGGCAACCTGCAAGACTACACCATCGGTGACCGGATTGAAGCCGTGTTTGGTTCGGGACAGGACGGCTGGATCCACCTGTACGTAGTTGAGCCGAATGGCAAATACAGCCGTCTCAAATCTTACGCCGTCAAGGAAGACCAGACCTATACGGCGAAGGCGGTTGCTTCTGACCCGGCCGGAAAGCACGCCCTGGTGGCGGTCTACAGCGAAGATGAGGAGCCCACCCGGGCTTTGTCGGCGGGCAGTGATGCCAAAGCCCTGCCGGATCCGGATGCGGCGCCCAAAGGGGTAGATCTGGTCGAGGACAAGCCGAAGCATATGGCAGTGTATCGCTTCCAGATTACTGACGAGTAATAAGGCTAAAATACACCAGAGTAATAACTGCGCGGCCCGTGCTGTGTGTGCTTCGTCATGGGGCCCACGGTGTGGGCCGTTTGTCGTTCGACCGGCAGCGGAAACAGGTTTTCCGGGTATCGGAGCAATACCCTTGACGAGCTAAGCAAAGTTGACAATGCAGGTCGAATTAGCACAGCGTAATCCGACATTCCTTTCGGTATGTTCCGATGCGGAAAAGATTAGGCGGCCAAGATATCGTTCGCGAGAAAGAAAGGGGTGATTCATGCGGATAAAGCGGATTGCGGCCTTGCTGCTATTCCTGCTGGCCCCGGCGGCCTTGGCCGCTGAGCGGGTGGCGCTGGTGGTCGGCAATGCCGACTACGAGCAGGAGATCGCCGCCCTGAAAAACCCGGTCAACGATGCCACCGCGGTGGCTGCGGCGCTGCGGCGCATGGGCTTCGAGGTCATCGAGGGCACAGACCTCGACCGGGACGGCTTCTTCGACAAGATCATCGAGTTCGACGATGCCGCGCGCGAGGCAGAGATAGCGCTGTTCTTCTACGCCGGCCACGGCCTGCAGGTGGACGGTCGCAACTACCTGGGTCCGGTCGACCTGAAGCTGGAGAGGAAGCAGGACCTGAGTCGGCGGGCCATCGAGCTTGCTGACGTCATGGAGGTGATGCGCAGCGAGACGAACCTGGTGATTCTTGACGCCTGCCGCAACAACCCGCTGGCGGGTGAGCTGGCACGCTCCCTGGGAATGAGCCGCGCGGCGGTGGCGAGCCGAGGGCTGGCTCGGGTGGACAGCGCCAGCGGCACGCTGATTGCGTATGCCACGGAGCCGGGTGCGGTGGCGGCGGACGGCACGGAGGATCACTCGCCGTACACGGCGGCGCTTCTGGAGCACCTGGAGACGCCGGGGTTGAGCGTGCAGGACCTGTTCACGGAAATGACAGCCTCGGTACTGAAGCGTACAGGCGAGCGGCAGAAGCCGTGGACACACTCGTCGCTGTCGAAGATCGTCCGTTTGGCGCCGGGGGGTGATTCGGAGGCGACGGCCACAGCGCCTGCTCCTGCACCGGCGAGCGAACCCGCGTCGGAGCGGTTGATCGCCGAGCAATTGGCAGCAGAGCGCGTGTTCTGGGAGTCGGTGAAGGACAGCACGAACCCGGCGGACCTTCAGGCTTACCTTGATCGCTATCCTGGCGGTACCTACGAGGTATTGGCGCGCAATCGGCTGCAGGCCTTGCAGGGCGCCGCGGCGCCGGCAGCAGCAGAGGAAACGGCGAAGTCAGTGGAGGCTGCGTTGGGTCTGGGAATCCGGGAGCGCCGTCTGATTCAGATGGGTTTATTGGTGGAGGGACATGACCTCGGCAAGGCCGACGGACTGATTGGCAAGAGGACACGGGTGGCGCTGAAGCAGTGGCAGGCGTCGCGGGGCGAGGCGGCGACGGGCTACCTGGACGTGGGATCTGGCAAGTCGCTGCTGGCGGCCGGGGAACGGTACGAGGCGCAGGACAAGGCGCGCCAAGCTGCGGCGGAGGCGGAGCGTCTAAGGGGTGAACAGGAGGCACGGGAGAAGGCGCAGCGCGAGGCTCAGGAAAAGGCCCGGCGTGAAGCAGAGGAACGCGCCCGTCGGGAGGCTGAGGCGCAGCGCTTGGCAGAGGAGCGCCGTCGGCAGCAGGAGTGGGAAAAGCTGGGGCTGGTGATGGTGCAGGTGGAGGGCGGCAGCTTTACCATGGGCTGTCAGAGCGGGCGAGACAGTAATTGTTACGGGGACGAACGTCCGGCTCATCAGGTTCAGGTGCGCAGCTTCGAGATCGGCAAATACGAGGTCACGCAGGCGCTGTGGGAGGCGGTGATGGGGGAGAACCCGAGTCATTTCGGGGGTTGTCCTAAATGCCCGGTGGAGATAGTCAGTTGGGACGACGTTCAGAGATTTCTGAGCGCGTTGAACGCTCGCACGGAAGGTGGGTTTCGGTTGCCGACGGAGTCGGAGTGGGAGTACGCGGTGCGCGGTGGTCACCAGAGCCGGGGTTATGAATATGCCGGTGGTGATGATGAGGGCGTATTAGGCTGGTATAGCGGCAATAGCGGAGACAGAACGCATTCTGTGGGCCGGAAGGGGGCCAACGAACTGGGCCTCCACGACATGAGCGGCAACGTGCGGGAGTGGGTACAGGACTGCTGGAACGACAGCTACCGGGGCGCACCCGATGACGGCCGTTCCTGGGAGCGAGGCGATTGCAGCCTTCGCATGGCGCGTGGCGGTTCCTGGTACTACAGGCCGAGGCTCCTCCGGGCTGCCAATCGCAATGGGATCACCTCCGGGGGCCGCCTCAACAACCTGGGTTTCCGTATTGCCCGGACGCTTGCTCCCTGAGTCTTTACCTCCTTTCCTCGGGGGTCCAGAGGGCTTCGCCCCTGTTGCAAGCGCCGTCCGAAGGGCAAGGACGAGGGAGGGTTGAACTTGACGGCGGTTACCTGCGAACGCGCGCGAGGCGGGACCAGCGCTGGGGTCCAGGTCGTTCCTTGAACACAGGAGGAGGATGAAGATGCCAATGCGGTGTTTCACGGCTCTGCTGGCGACAGCGGGGTTGCTGGCGCTAACGGCAGCGCCGGTGCTGGCGCAGCAGCGCGTGGCGCTGGTCATCGGCAACGCCGGCTATGCCCATGCGCCGCAGCTCGCCAACCCGCTCAACGACGCGGCGGACATGGGTGAGGCGCTCGCCCGCCTGGGCTTTCAGGTGACCAAGCTGGAAAACGCCGACTACGGCGCCCTGCGCCAAGGCCTGCTGGCGTTCACGCGGGCGGCCTCCACAGCAGAGGTGGCGGTGGTGTTTTACGCCGGCCACGGCATCGAAGTGGACCAGAGAAACTTTCTGGTGCCGGTGGATGCCAGGCTGGTGAGCGACCAGGACGTGGAATACGAAGCGGTGCCGCTGGAGCTGGTGACGCGCTCGGTGTCAAGGGCTTTGGGCCTGCGGCTGGTAATCCTGGATGCGTGCCGGGAGAACCCGTTTGCGGTGTCGATGCAGCGGGCGGGCGCGACCCGTTCGGTCGGGCGCGGCCTGGCGCGAGTGGAGCCCGCAGGGGAAACGCTGGTGGCGTATGCGTCGAAGGAAGGCACGGTAGCCGCGGACGGAGGCGGCCGCAACAGTCCGTACAGCGCGGCATTGTTGGAGCACCTCGAGGAGCCTGGCCTGGAGATAGGGTTGCTGTTTCGCAAGGTGCGCGATGCGGTGCTGGCTGCGACGGGCGGTCGTCAGGAGCCCTTCATCTACGGATCGTTGTCGAGCCAGGGGGTGTATCTGACGGCGCGGGCTGAGCCTGACCCAGCGCCTTCGCCGGGGCCCCCGACATCCATGAGTGAGCCCGTGTCGGAGCGCTTGACCGCCGAGCAGTTGGCAGCAGAGCGCGTGTTCTGGGAATCGGCAAAGGACAGCACGAACCCTGCGGACATCCAGACTTATCTCGACCGGTATCCCGGCGGCACCTACGAGGTGTTGGCGCGCAACCGGCTGAGGCGGCTGGAGAGCCCTGAGGCGGCCGATTCTACGCTGCCCGCGCAACAGACCCCTGAGAGGCCTCCACGTCGCTCGCCGGAGTCGGTGGAGGTGGCGTTGCAATTGGAGCGTTCGGAGGTTCGTCTGATCCAGTTGGGGTTGGCAGCGGAAGGGTTCGACCCGGGTGGGAAGGACGGCTGGATTGGTGACCAGACGCGTACAGCGTTGAGGCAGTGGCAGGCACGGCGCAGAAAGGAAACGACGGGGCATCTGGACGCCGGGTCTACCAGGTTGTTGAAGGCGTCGGGAGAGGCGCGTGAGGCTCAGGAAGAAGCCCAACGTAAAGCCGCCGAGGTAGCCCAGCGTCAGGAGCAGGAGAGGCAGCGAGCGAGAGAGGCGGCTCGGCGCAAGGCGGCAGAGGAAGCTGCTGCCCGGCGGCCTATAGGGCCGAACTGGATCGTCGCCAAGAACCAGCCGTGCCAAATATACAACTTGCGTCCGGTAGCGGGCGAGACGGTCACTTGGTCGGGAAGTTGTGTGGACCGCAAGGCGTCGGGTGAAGGGCGATTGGTCTGGCAAGGCAGCTATGGCACTTATGTCTATGAGGGCTGGATGCGCGACGGCAAGAGGCACGGTTGGGGGGCCTACACCGAAGCCGCCGGTGGCCGCTACGAGGGCGATTGGCGCGACGGCAAGCGGACGGGTCGGGGGACTTTCACCTGGCCCAGCGGCGCCCGCTACGAGGGCGATTGGCGCGACGGCAAGCAGCACGATTAGGGGACCGCAACCTGGCACAATGGTAATCGTTATGCGGGTCAGTGGCGCAACGGCTGCTTCGGGGAGCGGGGGGCGGTACTTGGGCAGTGGTGAACTCCAGTGCTGAGGCCTGCGGCTTCGAGTAAGCGCCCCGACACTTGAGGGATGTCCGCGGGACAGCAGACCGGCTCACGCACCGACCGAAGGCGCAGCAGTCAATTTCCGATAATGCACCTTATGTCGCTTTCGGGCGCAAAAAAGCCCCTCCGGAACATCCCGCGGAGGGGCGGCTGGCTGGTTCGGATAACCCTGCGCTATGTCACCTTTGGATTGGTGGTGCCTGCTGATACAACTCGCCCATTAGATCTCCGCTCTTGTCGTTGAACGGTGGAAGGTGAGTCTCAATCAACACCGCTTCCAAAATAATAATGAGCAGATCCGTATTCAGTTCAGAAGGGGCAGGCACAGGCGATAGACTTCCGTCTTCATTCACTGGGCGGACGCCAAACCAAGAGAAACGGTCCCATCGGCCGGAACGCCTGTCACTCTTAGTGTGCGACCGCAGTCTTCCGAACAGGCCGTTGTTCTCCGCGCTCGTTCGGCCCACGTAGATCACAGTCCGCAAATGGTGTAGCAGGTAAACACCTTGTTGATCAGCAAAATAAACCGTTTTGGCAGCTCTGTTCTGGCGGCCCAGCAGCCCGCCACTCCGGCGGCCAACATCCCACTTTACCTTGTCGCGTTCCCAGTACAAACCATAGGCGGCTATGCTCACTGTGGCATTATCCGCATCATCATCTTCATTTGCGTCAGCCGTTGAGGAGGCAGGTCGGGGGCGTCGCCAGGCGTAGTACCCACGACCTAGTCGGTCAATTGATTCACCCTCTTTTCTCATCTCAGAAATAGCGCCGGCCACCGATTTGTCAGGCGTCGCGCTCATGTTCTGCCACAGGTCTTCGGAGGCGATGATATCGGAAATAACCCTGAAGTGGAGCGGTTCCGTAGTATCCTTCAGCACTTTGCAAATGGCCTTCTTCAAACTCATCCTCGGCATTTTACTGATCTCCTACTCCAACTGGCCATCCGACTCCAAGCACACGGTTCACTATACGCGGGTCGCCGGCGTTCGATTCGAGGGAATGTGGGGACGTGAGCCAACGGCGAGATCAGGTGCCCTGACCAGAACAGTGATACCAATTCCCATGAAGCGACGTTTCCGCGTTCTGCATCCTCCCTACCAGTAAGCCATCGGTGCGCAGCGAGTCATACACCCGGATACCTTGCCACACGTCGCCGACCGGACGCATTGTGGCCATGTTCTGATAAGGCGTGCTGTGTAAACTTTGGCGAGCAGAAAACACCTACGACTGAGCGATGGCCGATAGCGCAGGCGCCGATAGCGCAGGCATTGAATAGAAAGGCGAAAGAGGTGCAAGATCGTGAATGATGAAGAAGCGCCACGCCTCATAGTGTGCGGCGAGTTCGACGAGGCCATCATAAGAGAAGCGGAAACGCAGGCGCAGCAGAAATTCTCCAATCAGCAGTGTATCTTGATGTGGTACGACTCTGAGCAACTTGCCACGTTGAAGGCCGTCGCACAACCTCAACGTATTGAGAAACTAATCAGCAACTGGTATGTGGTCTCAAAGAAGCCGATAGTCTTTGCGTTGACGACTACGGGCGGCGAGCGTCAGTTCTGCGACGGCAGTCACCGTGTCATCATTGCACGCGTTCGAGGTGAGGCCCTACCAGCGCTAGTTTCGTTATCAGAACGCGTGCAACTTCCTTCCTGCGGTTAAGCCTTAAGCCCCTCCACTTCGGATAACCCCGCCTTATGTCAACTTTGCTCGCCGGGCCGTCCAGTCGTCCCTGACGCCGGAGCAGAAGTCCCACCCGATGAGCCGTAGTCTGTTGCCTTCCTGACCCAAAATGGTCCACCATTAGGAAATCGATTCCACGACATTCTGGAACCGCACTTCTTTGGGGAGGTGAGCCCGGATCTGGCGGCGCTATGGGTGACGAGGCGCGTGGCGCCGGTGATCGGCGACGCGGACGACAACGAGGCCGTCGCCAGGTTGGTTGATTGGCAAGGTGATTACAACATAGAGGTGACCCTTTGGGGGTACGACGGTCATTCGTTCCCGGTCTTCAGGAAGGAGATTGCCGATGCTTCGATACACCCTTATCGTGTGGCTGTTAGCGCTCTTGGCAGGGTTGTCCACCACAGTAGAGGCAGACCGTGCATTGCAGCGGATCGAAAGCGCCATGCCAGAGGATATTCGCAGGCAGGAGAACTTCGATGCTGCCGAATCCGCCGGGCTTTTCGTTGGCGTCCGCAGCTTTGAAGATGAGCACTTCGCCGAGGTTCCGTATGCCGTGGACGATGCCGTCGACCTGGCGCATCTGTTCGCTGTCGAATTGTCCTTGGTGGCGCCCGAGCGCGTCACCTTGGCCTTGGCCGGCGAGCCGCAAAAGAAATCGTCGCAGAACCGCTTGCGAGCCCTGCTCGAGGCGGGAGCCCGCCAACGACCCGCCGGGTGGGCGGACATCTATGAACTTCTGACCGAGAGCAGGAAGGCAACCGGCCCACGCGGCGTGTTTGTGGTGACCTTGGCGACGCACGGTTTCAACGAAGACGGGCATGACTATCTGGTTGGCGCGGATTCGCGGCGTCGTTTTATCAGGCGCAGCGGTATTGTCGTAGCTGAGGTGTTAGACGAGATCGCACAAGCCACGGCGCCGCGCCGTGTGGTGTTGCTTGATGCCTGCCGCGAACGTCTCACGCGCAAGCGTGCGAGCGGCGGGCAGGACACCCAATCCGCCATGGGGGCCGCCTTTGCCGATGCCATCGCCGCGGCCAGGGGGCAGGTGGTGCTGTCCGGCACGACATTGGGCGGGTATTCGTATGACGATTCGAGCCGTGGCAACGGCGTCTTCACGGGGGCGATCCTGGACGGTCTGCGCGGCGCTGCTCCGGCGGACGAGCGTCATTTCATCACCCCTCGGACGTTGGCGGACTATGTGAACACCCAGGTATTGCAATGGGTGCGCGACAATCGGCCGGACCACGTGCAAATGAGCCGTGGGATCAGCCAGCAAATTGAGGGCTCGATGGCGCACGCGCCTCTGGCGATTGATCCTGGCGGTATCCGAGGTGACGAGCAGGTACGCCGGGAAAAGGCGCTGCAGCACCTGCGCAATAACCTTGGGGGACCGCTTACGGGCAGCCTGCATGACCTCGTCGAGCAGGCGCTTGGCAGGCCTTTGCCGCCCGATTTGCGTACCGAGCTCCTTGACGAACTCGAGGCTTTGGATGGGAGTGTCCCTTCCAAGCGCAGTTTGGCGTATTGGATCAACCAGCATCGCAGTCGGCTGGATCCGCTGCAGCGCCCTCACTCGGAGATCGAGGTTGCTGTGGCCACTCCTGAGAGGCTTCCGGGTCCCTCACCAGAGTCGGTGGAGGCAGCGTTGCAGCTCAACCGTGAAAAGCGCAAGCAAATACAAATTGGTCTGTGGGCGGTCGGATCCAATCCGGGCGTGCCTGATGGGAAATTCGGCCCGCGCACTAGAGCAGCCATTCGCAAGTGGCAGACATCGCGGGGGAAACCAGCGACGGGTTATTTGGACATGGGGTCGGCAAACGCCCTCTTGGCGGCAGCCCCGGACCTTTCTGGTCCGATCTGGTTAACGGCGCAAAACAAGCCTTGCAAGGTGTGGAATCCTTCTCCGGAAGCCGGTGAGACGCTCACTTGGTCAGGCGGTTGCGTGGACAGCAAGGCGTCCGGCAGAGGGCGGCAGGTGTGGCGGGGAAGTTATGGTGAGAGCGTTTACGAAGGCGAGTGTCACGATGGCAAGCGGCACGGCCAGGGAACCTGGACACAGGACGAAGGCGGTCATCGCTATGCAGGCGAGTTCCGAGACGGCAAGTACCATGGCAAGGGAATCAGCACCTGGGCCGACGGTACACACTACGAAGGCGAATTCCGAGACGGCAAGTACCATGGCAAGGGCAAGGGAATTAAGATCTACCCCAGCGGCGACCGCTATGAAGGCGAGTACCGCAACGGAAAGCGACACGGCCTCGGAACTCTCACCTGGGCCAGCGGACAAAGCTATGAGGGCGAGTGGCGTAACGGAAAATCACACGGCCAGGGGACCTGTACCGATGCCGAAGTAGACAGCAGCATCGGCTTAGTTTATTCGCACCGCTACGAGGGTGAATGGCGCGAGTGGAAATGGCACGGATGGGGGATCCGTACCCAATCGACCAAGGCGGAGTATGAGGATCCTATCGACGGAAATAAAGGCTTTGTCACCCACCGTCGCTACGAGGGCGGATTCCGCGACGGCAAGCCGCACGGACGGGGAGTGTATAGCAGCGGCGAGTACACCTACTTCACCGACGATAGCGTTGATTGGAGCCGTTACGAGGGTAAGTGGCGCGTCAGGTCCGAGGGCGTATACCGCGACGGCAAAGCGCACGGACGGATGACCCTTTTTGTCCGCCATGGCCGCTACGAGGGCGAGTGGCGCGACGGGGAGCCGCACGGACAGTGGCTCTATTTTGATCGCGACGGTACCCGCTACGAGAGCGAATGGCGCGACGGGGAGTTGCATGGCAACTTTGGCGGTAAGGGGGAAAAAAATTTGGGGATTACGTTGTGGGGTGAGGGAGACGGCCCACCATTCCCCCGTTTCTCCCCTAATTCTGGATGTTGAGTTGGAGTGATCGGCCCCCACGGAGTGGTCCAACCCGAATGTTGGTTCATAGTCAGTGTCGGCTCCAATGAATACCCGACAGGGCTTGATCGACCATCCCGGATTGGCCACAGACCGCCTAACTGCCCAAGTGGCCGGCCAGCCATCGCCGGCACCACGACTTCCGGCGCCGGCGATGGGAAGTGCCAAAAAGTCGGAGGCAATTGCAGATCTTCGCGGATGATGACATAAGGTCCGCATGGTCGTTCCGGAAGAATCCACGCGCACCGTTCAGCTGAAAGTCCGCCTGCTGGGCATCAGTCCCATGATCTGGCGCCGGGTGCTGGTACCGACATCCGTAACGCTGCGCGAGCTGCACGGCATCCTGCAAGTGGTCATGGGCTGGGAAGGCATTCACCTCTACCACTTCGACATTCACGCCGTGCATTACGGCTCCTTCGAGTTGTCCACCGAAAGCCCGGACATACCCCTCTCCCGATTCCAGTTCCGCGAGCGCCGCCGTTTCGCCTACTTCTACAAGGCCCTTGAGTAGTAATGGAGTAGAGTCGGCAACTGGCGCGGTAGCGGTAGGCGAATGGCCATAATATCCTGGCGCATGCCAGCAATCGGGCCACCCCGCGTTTCGACCTACCTTCGCTTGACTTTGTGTTACAACTGTGGAACTGATCCTTGGGGAGTTTTTTCAACTGTCATGTGGAGGCACAAATAATGCGAAATATGGTGTTTGGCATGTTCAATACTTCGGACAGAATTCAGGCCGCCCTGTCAGTGATGGTGCCATAGTTACAAAGGTCTTGGTAATCGGGGCTGGATTTTTCCAGGCTCTGCCCCTGGGCTAAAGGCTGAGAAATTCGCTCCGGCAGATGTTGGTTGAAGGCGCGCCGTTTGAGGCTCGCCATGGAAAAGCCTGCCCGGGCATTGCCGCTTTGCTGCCGCGCTTCCAGCTTGCCCAGGGTAAGAGCACTCATGCTGGCATTGAAGTGAAAATGCAGCTTCGCTTGGGAACGCGCTTGACAGGCACTCAGAGACGTAAACTGCTTGGCGTCCCTGAAGAGAAACTCGATCTGGAAGCGCGCTTTGTACCCACGATAAAGCGTCTGCGCATCCAAGTCGGTATCGGTGCTGAACAGCACCGCCCGCCGCTGGGTGCGGGTATCCACGACGAGCACCACACGCAGATTTCGCCGAAGATGAACGTGGTTGAGGACTTGATGGTAGAGCACCACGTCGTCTTCTTCGCTCTGTACCCATTCAAAGCGTGACAGGTCGTCCCACTGGACCTTGCCGTCATAGGTCTTGGGACGCCCGGGTCCTGGGTGTCCCAGTCCTTGGTAGAAATAGCGCAGATTGGCGTCACGGCGCAGTTTGCCAATCTGGTGAAGACCCAAGGCGCGAACCCCATCGAGGAATTTACGTTTGCTGTAATAGCCATCCGCTATCACATGGCGTAGATGTTTGAGGTGATGGTCACAGACCACGCCTCTCAATTGCTCCAGACAGGCATCGATGCGTGTGCCTTGCGGCTCCGAGGTCTTGTCGCTTGGGGGTGTCTGCTCGACACTGAGGCCACAGGCGCAGTTGTCGGTAATGTCGAGCCAAGCCACAGCAGAGACTTCCAGACCTTTTTCACTGCGCCGGTGGCGGCTGTTCCAGAAGTGCTCAAGGCCATAGGTACGGGTGCCGCTTTTGGGGATAAAGCTGGCGTCGATAACGAGGGCCTGTTGATGCTCGGGCGCAATCACTTGGGTAATCGCTGCTTTATTGAGTGAGACAAAGTCAAACGGGCGGTCGTACCACCGCGCAAAGGTACGCTCGTGACAGGAACTGTAGCGGCTGAGATTACGAAACGTGGCATGGCCAGGAAGCATCAGCACAAGCCCCAGCAGATGGGTAATGAACTTTCGTTGCGGTTTCCTGGTTTGGGGCAACGTCGCAAGTACACTCTGAAGCAGTCGCATGGAGCACCTCCATCCTTGGTTGCGTTGGGCAACACAACTCTGGAATCGGCGGGCTCGTGCGACTACCTCTCTGCCAAAATTGTCCGAAGTATTGATGTTGATCATCTTTCATATTGTTGTCACGACACAAGCATATGCAGAACTCGATAGTGACAGCCTAAGAGTTGTTACTGAGGCAGTGACGCAGATGTGTGCACATCCTGGCAATTACGGACATGACATAGAGATTGAAGGAGAGGCGGGTACGAATAAAATTTTTGGAAGATTTCTAGGAAAAATTAACATCCATATATAGGATGCTTGCACAGCAAACAGTGGAAGAATACCAAAGAGATCCTGCGCTTTACGCTGAAAACATTCTACCCATGATATTGCAAAATTTTACTCCGCTTGATGAATCAACAAACGTGTCTTATCAATATTTTCATGTATTAAGCATGATTCTTGTCAGAAATACAGATGGAACTATGAGAATTGGAGACGACGAAGATAGTAGAAGATTCTACTTTGGAGTTTTGGAGGATATGTCTTCGCACGTTAACGACGTTGCGATAAGAAATCTGATCATAAATGAGCTGCGGAATCAGATGTTCGGGAGTGCACTGCCGGAAGGGATGTGCAATCAATATAGGGACGACATCCTACAGAATGCATCAACGGCCGGATCTGATGTCGATGAGCGTCAAATGTTCAATGTGGTGTTTGATAATGCCAGAGACATTTGTAGGGCAAATTACTGGAGCCAATGAGATCAGATAGCCCTGGTTGCGATAGCCCAGTCCGGTCACTAAAGAGTTCTGTTCCCAACTTCGCATAAGACGCTTTATGTCGCCTTCGGGCGCAAAACAGCCCCTCCGGGACATCCCCCGGAGGGGCTTGGCAACTTCGGATAACCCCGCCTTATGTTGCCTTTCCCCAAGCTGTCCCTTTGCAACGTTCACGACAACACAGGACGACATGATGGCGATTTATCGCATTGCCGGCGATCACGTCCGGCCACTGGACAAAACCACTTTCCAAGCCGAGGGCATGTTGGAGCGCCAGGACCTGCAAAGGCTGTTTCGACACAATATTGAACCGCTCGTTCCAGATGCCATGGTGCTGGCGGAGGAATTCGGGGACTGGCAGGACAGCCGCAGGCGCATTGATCTCCTGTGCCTGGACCGAGACGCCGGGCTTGTGGTGGTAGAACTGAAACGCACGGAAGACGGCGGCCACATGGAACTTCAGGCCATTCGCTATGCCGCCATGGTGTCGCACATGACCTTCGACGCCGCAGTCAGGGCGCACCATAGATTTCTCGGCGACAATCACGTCTCGGAAAACGCCGAGGAGCGCATCCTGGAATACCTGGGATGGGACGAGCCGCAAGAGGACGCTTTCGCTTCCGAAGTCTCCATCGTTCTGGCGTCGGGTGAATTTTCCAGGGAGGTCATGACGGCTGTCATGTGGCTCGGCGAGCACGACATTGATATTCGGTGCATCAAGCTCATGCCGTATAAATTGGGGCAAGAGAGGCTTTTGGACATCGTGCAGATCTATCCCTTGCCGGAAGCGGCCGATTACCAGGTTCGCTTGAAGGAGAAAGAGCACGAAGAGCGCCGCATGCGGGTGCAGAACCGCGATCTGACGCGGTTTCGCCTGACGATCGGAGAGCACGTCCATACAAACTTGCCGAAGCGTCGCCTGGCGCTCCTTGTGATTCGGGAAGCCGTCAGGAGAGGAGCGAAGCCCCTTGAAGTCTATCCGGGCCGCAACTGGGTGATCGTGTCGGGCGACCACAATGGAGAGAGTTTCTTGCGGGTGACGCCGGAAGAAGGGAGCTCGCTCTTCCGCAGTGGCCGCTTCTTCGCGAAAGACGACGAGCTCATGAAGGCCGGCGGCAAGACTTATGCGCTGACCAGGATGTGGGGGAGTCAGACCTTGGGAGAAGTGGACCGCATCATTGCCCGGTTCGGCATGGATGATGTCGCCTGCGAACCGATGAAGTGAGGGGGCTGTGCCCATCGTGGCGGTCGTCCCACAATCACGTCCTTCCCAGCTTCTGACGCCCCCAGCGTCTGCCCCTCCTCGACTTCCGGTAAAAGGCGTCATATGTCACTCCAGCCTTTCTCAACGTCTCGCAGAAGGGAGAAAAGTATGACACTGGAAGAAATCCGCAAGGCGCTTGACGACGTGACAGCTGATTTAACGACCTTCCGGGCAGGGACGCGAGAGCACCCTTACCTTGAATTGGCGGCGGCCAATAAAGCAATCAAGGCAAGTGTTGAGACGCTGACGAAGTGCCTCCAGGCGCTGGATGAACTCATCGCAAGGGAATGACGCGGCACGACCGCTACCTGTGTCGACTGTGGCGCGGGGCGGCCTGTTGATGTTCGTATAAGGGCGGTTATGTCGCTTGTGGGTTGAGTGAGTAGGAGGGAGACATTTCATGTCTATCACGGAAGAGGTTCACACGTGGCTAGAGGGCGAAGGTTTTCCACTTGAGATGCGTGTCGCAGCTGCTTTTCGCAAAGCCGGCTTCGAAGTACGTCAGTCAGATGTCTACATGGACCATGAAAGCGGTAAAACCGGCTTTGCACAAAAAGTCCTATTGTTCAGCAACTTTTTGTGCAAGATGACTCTCTGCACAAAAATCCGACCGGATGACAAGCTCGAACATGCCACAGATCGACCCACAAGAGCGCATGATATAATTCCGCAACTCACCATGCCCTGGAGGCTCCACCGCCATGAACAACGCTCAGCGTGACCTGCTGGCTAAAGCCTTGGCTGATATCTCGAAAGGGATCTTCATCGGCGTCTTGCTTGCTGCAGCAACCGACAAGCTATCCTTTTATGAAGCATACCTCGGTGTGCTATTCGCTATTTTCTTTTATATGGCGGGACACGCCGTCGCAGGAGGAAAAGAAGGTGAGTAATATCCAGATCATGCTATACACCGTCGGGGCCCTGTCCATCATCGCTTTCGTCTGGGCTACCCTCGACGCCCGTAGACGCAGGGCAAAACGCAATAAAGCCCAAACCCAAAGATGACATACAAAACCGATCCAGCACATTCAACGAAGCCCACCACAAGTCGGGCATGACTTTTCGTGCAGATTCTCGATTTCTTGTGCAAGACCGACTTTTTGTGCAAAGCCGGTAAAACCCGCGAGATCGACGTGATTGCCACTGATTCTGACTATCTTGGGGTCGTGGTAACCCACTTCGTAATTGATTGCAAGTCGTCAAAGAAGCCTTGGATTCTTCTAAGCTCTGATGATGCACTTTCCAACTACAAAAATCTGTTGGCTCTCGGCGTACTATCCGAGAATGTTCTGAAAGTCTTGGCGAGTCGTATTACCAGTGAAGAGTCGCTGCATGCATTACCGTGGCTGAGTATGGGCAGACGTGGTGGTTACGCTCTCCGGCAAGCCTTCTCCAAAAACCTCGATGTCGCATACACAGCTGCCATAAGCGTGGCGAAGGCCTGTGGAAATCTTGCCCATTCGACAGATACTACTATGCCTATCAGACCTTTCATTTTTGCATTCCCGATAATCGTTATCGACACGCCTTTATTGGAATGTACACTTCAGGACGATGGACAATTGCAACTGGACGAAGTCCCGCAAGGTGAGTTCCTGTTTACGACACGACTTCCGAACTACTTTGGGTCATGCATCAGAGTTGTTACCGAGGATTACGTACAAGTGGTCGCACAGGAAGCAAAGGATGCTGCTGAATGGTTCCAGGCTGGACTCAAATCTGAAGCAGAAAGAGTCATGCAAGACATGAAAAGTAGACTCAGATAGATCGTTTCACCTCTCTAACTTCGGATAAGCGGCATTCTGTCAACTTTGCATCCGCGCCGTTGCTGGGCGAAACGCTATTCGCAACCGGCTCCCCATCGCAAAATTACCGCCCCTGGAAACGACGTGGACCTTGCCTCAAAACGGTGCGACGAGTCTGGCTTGAAAGGGCTGCCGTCAGCTCCTGAGTAGGGTGCGAGTGGGGGATTCCGCGACGTCGCGCCACTGGCCCGCGGTTGCAGGTGCAGGTGCCGATCCAGGTCCTGCGCAGGCCCTCACAGGCTGCCCGGGCAGGTTGAATTGACGGAACTTCGGGACGGCGGGGTCGGAAACCCGGGATCGTCTTCCTGGAGGCAAAGACCTGGCCGGGTTTTCCGAGTCAACGTCGGCGGACAATTCCCACCGGGGGCGGTTTTGCCCCCTTGTCATCACACTACCCCCTCTGAAAGAACGTGCTACAGGCCATCCTGGGCGGCCGTTTTCGGCGCTCGCGGCGCCAGGGGCCCTTCCCGGGGTAGATTAAGGGAGTACCAGAAAGTGCGGGGGTAACGGCGGATCTGTGTACGCAAGAGAAATTCGAGCCGTGGTGCCGAGGTCGAAGGGGTTTGGGATCGAGCGCCTGAAACTGAGACATGCGGCGTCTGAATGGCCCCCACTTCTTGGCACCCTCCAGGGGAACCGCCTCTTCCAGTTTCCGTGCGGCTTCACCCTTTGCCTCCTGCGCAGTTGCTAGCGGTATGCATCGCTGGGAACGGGCGATCCGTACGACCAGGATACGGGTACGTTCATCGTCTATCTCGGCCATGATGCAATAATTTCCGACACGGTAACGCCACAGATCACCATACCGTGTCCCCTGCATCGCAATACCAAGCTGGCGCGGATTGTCCATGCCGGCCAATCGGACCTCCAGGAAAGCCCGAAGCCGTCGCTGCACCTGCCGATCCAGGCGGCGAACGGACTTCTGGACGCTTTCGGCGTACTCAATCCTCCAGGCCACGCCGCCTTTCTTCCGCGCTCAGGGTTTTTTCCTCTCCCTTGCGAATGCGCTCCAGCACGTGTTCGGCCAGATAGACATCTTCCATGTCCTCGATTTTCTCAAGGATCCCCTTGCGGACAAGGGCGGGCTGGGACTTGTGCACCAATCGGAGCCCTTTTTCGGGCTTATAGCCATGTTGGCGCAGGTCAGACCGCGGCTTGTCTTGTTCGTCGCGTCTATGCCGGCCGGTTGATTCGGACCAATCGGCCAGTCCAGTCCGAGTACGTCTCCAATTCCCTGTGGATGCGACCGGCAAGCGCCTCGAAGTCCGGGTCATGTGCAGACAATGATGCCGCGGTGGTCGGGCATCGCCTGATGCAGACGGATGAAATGGCGGCGATTAAGGGTGAGCACGATCCGCGACTCGGCGATCGCGAATGCCAAGATGTCTTCATCCGACACGGCCTGACCGGCCTTGCCGCTTTCGTAGGTGGTCAACAGGTTGTGGCCCAACTCCCGCAGGGCCTCGACAACCGGTAGCGGGAAATTCTCATTGGCGTAGCAATCCGCCATCAAGCCGCCTCGTTGTCGCGAATCTGTCGGTCCATTTCCTCAGCATGCGAGCGGGCATAGGCCCAGGCATTGGCCAGATCCTCCACCCGCAGGGTGGGGTAGCTCCGCAAAATGTCAATGTCGCTCGTCCCGAGCCGCCGCGCCTGCACCAGAAGCCAGACCGGAATGCGGGTGCGAACCACGCACGCTTCGCCGCCACACACCTCCGGACGGCTTTCGACACCGGGAAAGGCATCGCCCAGATCCTGGACTACCCACTGAAGCAGTTGGGCTTTTTCGACCCGGCTCAGCGTCGCTACAAACTGTTCCATTTCCTGATGCGTTGGCATACTCGACCCTCGTCATTCACTTTGAACGGCATCCTACCACGCAGCCGTAACGCGCAGAATTTGAGAAGGGTCATGCTCTTGCCCGCATGCGGGAGGTGCGAGGTCGCCATGGGGGCGCCGGGTGCCGCACCTGCACATAGCTATGACACCGGATTCAACTCCAGCCGGTCCGTGCTCAAGTCCAGAAACTCGATATTGTCCCGGCATGCCCAGTGGAGCAAGGTGCCGGGAGGCGTCGGGTTGCTGGCAAAGGCCAGGCAGGCCAGGTCGTACTGCGTCTCGGTCGTAGTGGAGTGCCGGAGACGCGGGAGATGCGCTTTGACGTAAAAGAGCACGTCTTGTCCCATCTCGGAGCGAAAGGCCGTCGCCCGTCCGGTCGGACTCAGGGCAAAGAAGAAATAGTCCTCGTCTTCAAACATCCGCGTCAGGACGGCCTGCACCAGCGGGTTGTTCGGATTGATCAGCAGGTTCCAGGTCCGAAATCCATAGAACGCGAAGGCAAGGTGGATCACTTCGAAGGCGTCGCCGCCCAGCAGGGAATGCCCGAGCCGGAAGCCCCTGGCCGTCACCTCCGAGGGGATGTCCGCATCGAGGTGCAGGGCCACAAAGCCGCTTTGCCGCCCGTTTTCTTCGACGAGGCCAAGGGCGCCGCAGGGTGGCTCGGCGTCCATGAAGTCGTGCATGAAGGAGCGATTGACGGTCAGGACGGGAAGCATGTCGGGTCTCCGAACAAGGGGGGCTGTCAGGACAGGGGATAAACCGGCTCACGCGAAAGCGTCAAGCGCTTCGATTTCTGGTACTGCTCTCTCTTTGCGGCGTCCGTCGGCTGTGGTGACGGGCGCCTCCTCCAGGGTCGCGCAATGGTGCCGGAACGCCGTCAGGCCCATCTGTCGGAACGAGGCCATGCCTGCAGCCGGCTGTCGTGCTACCTTTGCAGGCATACGATCCCGTCCATGCCCAACCGTCGAGGGAGCATTCATGCCCAACCGGAATTTAACCAACACCACCAAGCTGAAGGCGCGCGAACTGCTCAGGCGGCTGCGGACGCGCTTCCCGGTGCTGTTCCCTGTCGACCGCAGCGCCCTGAAGCCCTGGGCCATGGGCGAGGGCTATCGCCTGCGGCAGGCCCTGGCCGAAGCCGAGGACGGCGAGCAAGTCTCCAACCAGGTGTGGCGCGTGGCCATCAACCTGTGGTTCCACGGCAATCTCGAACGCCGGGCAGCCTACTTCAAGTGCCTGACCGAGGGGGCGCCGCGCTACGACCTGCACGGCAACGTGTCGGGCGAAGTGAGTACCGAAGAAGCGGCGCACGCCGCCGCGCAACTGCCTGAGTGCGAGCGCCAGTTGGTCGAGCTCAGGTCGGCAGGGCGCCCGCAGGCCAAGGCGGGAAAGGCGCAAACCGAGCAACCGGAAATCTCTGCCTGACACCGCAGGAAGCGCCGGGCTACGGTCCTTTTCGCCGGGCGCCGGGGAATGGCCTCTCCAGACACGGCGCAAACACGCGCTGCAGCCTCTCGGCCGTCACGACCCGCCTCTCCAGAAAATGTGTGTATGGGCGAAGCATACCCCGCACGCCCACGTCCGGCAAGGCCAGACAACACGCCGGGCCGGCTACCCGGGTGGCTGTGCTATCCAGGGGCGGCCGATCCCGTATCAGCTGACGCCTGCGAATCCGTCTGCCGAAAAAGGGCACCTGGCCCGATTGGTGTAAAAAGGCACGCCAAGAATTCTATATATACAAGAAGAAAGCCATCCTGCCATGAAACCCGTCTTCAAGATCCTGCTCGTCGCGCTCGTTGCCGGCATGTTCACAAGCGGCTGCATGCTGGTCACCATGCCCATCATGACGTTTGAAGCGTGGCGAAACGCCGGCAAGAAACCCTGCCCGCCGCCGAACCAACACCGCATGTGCCGCCAATAACCCCTCGCCAAGAGGTTCGACCGTTCCATGACCCAGACATCCAGGCGGGCGTTTCCGGTTTCGAGTTCCTTGCGGCCTTTGACCTGACTGATCTTGAGGCCGCCGAACGCCGGTCGCCTCAGTTGCCGGGTGACGTTTGGCAAAATTGTTGCCGGTAACGACATGGATAATTGAGACGAGAAATCCCCGAGGCGGCGCGGGCACCATGACTGTCATGGCACTCGCGCCGCCCCGGTGTGTTGTCCCGCTCTTGGAAGGCCGTCATCGCAACCGTCTGCGCCGATGGCAGGCAGGTTGGACGCGGCTCCCGTTGACGCTTCACTGGCCGCCATCATGGTGGCAGCCTCTGGCGCCTTAACGCCGCCCGCGAGCAACAGGCGGCGACCACTCTCCTCACAGGCTCAACGTTTCGCCATAATGCTGCAAGTTGAGGGCGGCGTTGCCGTCGCGGTCCATGACCAGGCCGCAACAGAGACATTCGTAGACGCGCTTGCTGAGCGGCATGTCCTGCGGTTCGCCGCACCTGCTGCACTTCCGGGTGCTGGGAAAATCCGCCGGCGCCCTGACGAACTCGACCCCCGCAGCGTCGCACCGGTATTGGATCTTGTACTGCAGGGCGCTCATGGCAGCCCTGGCGATTCCCCCCGCCAGACGCCTGCCGCTCCGGTTCATCATGTCGCGGACATCCAGCGACTCCATCACCACCATGCGGGCCTTGGCGACGATCTCGTTGGCTGCCTTGTGCTGCGCCTCTTCACGCCAGCACCTTGCCAGGTAGCGTGCTTTCTGAAGCTGACGCTGCACACGCTCATGATGGCCGCTTCCCTGAACCTGCCGGGCCAGCCGCCGCGTGAGGCGGCCGATCTCGCGCCGCAGGGACTTTAGCGCCTCGGGGATCTCGTAGCGTGTTCCGTCCGAGCACACCGCGATGGTCCCAAGGCCCACGTCGACGCCGATGATCTTGGTACCAAGACTTGCGGGCGGATTCTTCATTTCCACCTCCACGCAGGCCCACCAGCGTTCATCCTCGTGCGTGACCGTCACCGTGAGGACAGGCTCTTCAGGATTCAGGGACTCAAGCATGCGGACCTTGCCGATGTTCGGCAGTTCGATGCGCTTTTTGTCACACCGGACTTTGACCGCTCGCTTGTCGGCGCGAAAGGCAATCTTGTGGTCCTGGCCATGGAACCTGGGGGCTTTGTTATGGCGGGTCTTGTCCTCCGATGCCTTGATCGCGTTTTCCAGCGCATAGACAGCATGCTGGCCGGCGCTCCGGCACAACTGAGCGGACTGCGGATAGGCTGATGCTCGCTCTCCTTCCCACACGGGCAAGAGCATGCTGGTGGGATGCGGTTCTTCGGCAGCGCACTTGTCTTTGTAATCGCGCAGCGTCCAGTTGTGGGCGTCGCGGCGGTAGTCGGCGTGTTGTTTCAACAGGCGCCGCGGCTTCGTAGACGGGGTCAGGATGATCTTGCGGGTACGATTCATGCTATGGATTCCTTACGGTAGGTGTTGCAGGTGGACCGGGAGGGCGGGTGAGAAGTCTCTTGGGAGATGCTCGTGGCGCATTCCTCGGCATGTTGACAGGGGGTTCTGATATCCGCTGGTTTCGCCCGACTTCGTGATTCAATACACAATAGTGGGAGGCAAGAACTTTTCTGGCCGTCCAGCGGAATTTCCCCGCACAAGAAGTGGGGGAAATTATGATGGACGGCCAGAAAGGAGGCAGCCAGGTTTTCCCGTTCCCCGGTCATGCCTGGGGATTTGCGGGCTTGCAAGGATATGGAATTGGCCGTTTGGGAGATGAGAGGGCCACCGCTTGTCCGCCGACTCTTGACCAGGCTGCACGTTTCTTCTCTCCGCCGGCAGGCTGCGGAGTAAAGACGGGACGGTCCGGTAGGGATGTGGCGGGACGCGTTCCCGATTGCGGGTGGAAAAACGAGTGCCTTGGCGAGTCTGTGCTCACCAGGGCACTCTCGTGTGGGGATCGCGGACCTTGTCAAGGTCGCCGGCGTCGAGCTTGCGGGCGCGGTGGATATAGTTGGGCTTGCCGGGAGGCGGCAGAAGGTACTCGGCGTTGGTGCGTTTGACGATGTTGGCCTTGCCGAGTTCCGAGGCAAACCCGCGCAGGGTTGCCAGGCGGTTTTCGATGCTGCGACGGTCGATGCCGCTCTGGGTCCAGGCGCTGAGCGCCACGTCAATGTGCTTGGGCTTGATGTTTCCCGGTTGTGGATTGCAGCCCTGCTCGTGAAGGGTCCGGACGAAGATGCGGATGTGGCTTTCGCGGTCCTTGCGGGTGACGCAGGACGTGTTGGGTTCAGGGCTTCGGTAGAGGTAGTTGAGCCATTTGCGGATGGTTCTGTTGCTGATTTCCTTGCTGGGATCGAATTGGGGCATGGCTCAAAGCCTCTGGATGCTGGAGCCGAGATAGTGGCTGTTGGCAGGGTGGACGAGTTTTGGGCGCTTAGAGATGCTGGCAAGCCAGCGCAGGGACTTCCTCTTGGCACCGGGAAGACGCGGCAAGGCAAGGCGAGCCGGGCGAAGCGCCAAATTCGCCCCGGGAAGGGCCCTTGGCGTCTCAGGCGCCAAAAACGACCGCTCAGGATCGCCTGTAGCGCGGTTTTTCGCAGGGGGTAGTACGATGGGAAGGGGGCAAAAACGGCCCCGGGGGACACGATCCGCCATGAAGGCGAGGCCCGGTGGGGCTTTTGCACAAAAAGTCAACTTTCTGATGCGGTCGAATTCCTGGCAGCGAACTGGGTGGTTTTAAGCCGGTAGTCGTTGCACAAGAGGCTGGGAATCGGCATGGAAAGCAAGTATCCAGGCAAGCGCCGTCATCAAATACTCAGTTCCAGGACTTATCCAGCTTCTGGCGGCACCAAGCGCTCGAGTTGGACGATCAATGCAGGTACATCTTCACGTACGATCTGCCAAACCAGGCTGAGGTCGATCTCGAAATAGACGTGGACGACTCGGTTACGTAGCCCGACGATTTCCTGCCAAGGGATTTCCGGATGGGCTGTTTGGTTGGGTGCTGTCACTGATGCGGGAGGCAGCACTCACCAACAATCTCCCAAAACCTTGAAGATCGCGTTTTTGATGCAGGTCACTCTGTTCAAATCATGCATAGGCAAGGTCAGCCGCAAAGGTGACGGCTTTGCGTGCCGCAACAAGCATGTCGAGCAGGTACGAATCATCTTGCCGCATAGAGGACCTCGGCCGTATCAAGGATCTCTTTGTTTTTTTCCAAGAATTCTGTCGCAAACGACAGATATCCTGCAAAAACCAAAACCGCCAGATATCCTGTCACCCACACAACGACACAACTCGAAAGCTCTTGACCCTTCCCTGCACAAAGTCAATGCTGAGTAGCAATGAATGATTTCAATCAGAGAACAAGGAGAGAGGCCGTGAACCCGGAATTCTGGGCCATTATCGGCGTCGGCGTAGCGCTGGCGGGCCTGCAATGGCGCTTGTACGGCAGCTTGAACGCCAACCTGAATGCTCGCATGGACCGCATCGAGACGCGCATCGACCGCATCCAAGCCAACCTCACCAGCATCAAAGAACGCCTGTCGCGCATCGAAGGCTGGATCGCCGGGCGCTTTCGGGGAAGAAACCGTACCGTCCGCATAGCGCAAGTCCAGGGCAGCAGTACAGGTACTGACCCCGCACGCCCCAAGCGAACAGCTGCCTCCGGCGCTTCCTGCGCCAATTTCGCCACCACTACTCTACCTGCCGACACATCCCGCCAGACATCCTGAACACGAGCCTGACTAACTGACCCCGACCTGACCAAACTTCCGCCAGATATCGTGATAAACCCCGAGCAAAATTCCTGAAACTGAACACTCTTTCCTGCGAATGTAGTTCGGACTTCGTTCGACAGACGGGCGAGTCAGGATGTCCACCGGCCTGCCGAACAGGTCCGAGAGTTCGCCAGCGATGCTCAACAAAGCGCAGTCCCGGCGTCTGCCCCGGTTCGAATTCGACCAGGAGGTCGATATCGCTCTGGGGTCCGAAGTCGTCTCTGAGCGCCGAGCCGAAGACGGCAAGACTTGCAATGCCGTTGGCACGGCAGAATTCAGCCAGGCGGTCTCCTGGAAACAGTATGTTTTGGTTCATGACGTGGGATCCTGTCGTTGTGTTTCGATGTTTCGCAAGCCCGATTTTATCTCATCAGAAGTAGGTGAACGAGGTTTCGTGCAGGGTGTTCTGCCAAAATCTGCGTGTGCTTGTCCAAGCTTTGTTCGAGTTTGGCGTGCGCTCGGATTTTTGTGCAGAAAGTCAGTTTGCACAAAAGGTCATCGTAAATCAGGACTTTTTGTGCAAAGCCGCCCGCCCGGTGGTTTGAAATTCGTCGAGAAGGTGCTTCAATGAGGAGATCATAGTAATATGCCGGGTATTTGTGTAGGTTTCAGGAAGGTTCGGCAAGCAATTCAGTCAGGAAAGGGGCGACGGCCTTCGGGTCGGACGCCCCTTTTTTCGTGTGCCGAGGTTACTGAAGGGTGTCAGCGTCCTGGTTTCCGGATCCGGTAATAGCCCTGGGGCATCCGTTTGGCCGGTACGTGAGGGGCGTCTTTTTTGACGGGGACGTTCATTGGCAGGGATTCGGCCGGTGGTGGAAGCGGTGGTTTTGTTTCCGGATAGAGAATTTCCGGGTGTGGCGTTGGCGGCCGCGCAACCAGGTGATGATGTTTCGGGTCGTGATGGTACTGGTTCATCTGCATGCGGGGCGGCTCATTGGGCAGGTGAATGTGCTCAGGATGGGGTTCTTGTCCCCGGTGACTCTGCCTGGGAGCGTTGGGAAGGTAGACAGCGTAGTGACGAACTTCCTTGTTCAGCCGCGGATTGTACCGGTGCCAGGCATGACTCGCAGCCCTGGACGCTTTCTTGTCGAGGTTGGCGACGGCTTTCTGGAGAGCAGCCTGGGCTTCCTTTCTGAAAATGGTGCCTGTTTCGCTCTTGGTCGAGGTGATGCGGAGCCGTTCGGCGATGCGAAAGGGGTGTAAGCGCTGGAGACGCACGAGGTCCCCGAAGACGTGGGCGAAGAATGTCTGAACCTCGGCGAACGGAACAACGGGGGCATAGCCTTCGAAGTGAACGACAACCCGGGTCCGGCCTCTGCGTCTGATGATGTAATAGGTGAGTTCGCGTCTGAGCAGGATGGCTTCGTCCAGGTTGCAATCGTGGGGAAAGTCTTCGGCAGCGTGTATGTGGATGGACATTGTAGGTACTCAGAAGGTTGATTTGCGCCGTCAAGTTTGGGTTGTAAAGGAGTAATTGTCGGGAAATTCGCGGGGATGGTAACAGTTTGCAGTCTGCTGGGCGAGAGCAGATGTCCTCTGGAGAGGGGGAAAGCCAAAGGGTTGGCGGTTTCCAGAGGGTTTCTCAGGATTTGTTTGGTAGAGCCGGGGCCTGTTTGGCAGACCTGTTTGCTCGTTTGCGGCGGGAGTGGCGACGGGTGGCGTGCCAGACGTACGCAGAATGTCCAGCTGCTGGGCGATCTCTGTGTTGCAAGCGCGTGCATGGTCGAGGGTGTGGAGCGTTTCGGTGAGGTCGCTCAGCAAGATGTTGAACGCTTCCTGATTGAATACCGGTAGGTACGGCGGACTTGTGGGAGCTTCGAGGGTAGGTGCGTCGCAGAAAGAACCGGTGTCGACCGGTGTGGACTGGATCAGGTCGGAACGTATCTGATTGTCTGTCTGTGTAATCAGGCGGGCCATGTCCTTCTTGATGAGCGCCAGAAGGAGGTTCTGGGGCAGGACGAAGCTGCCAGGAGTGAGTGTGGCGGTGAGAAGAACGACGTAACCGGCATGAACAGGTCGCTTGCTTGGGTTTATGTCCGGGCTTTTGGGCGGACTGGGCGCTAGCTTGTTGGATTTTGGATGCGCCGGTGGCGCCGGATGTGCTCAAGGATCGATGTCTTCATGAGCGACGCCGGCTTGTGGAGGAGGGAAGTTGTGGTGTCAGGGGGGTCTTCTGCTTTTGTGAGGGCAAGGATAGCCAGGAAGTCTGCTTCGGAAGAGCGGGGCAGACTCCCCGACGCTTCCCGTAAATCATTATAGGACTTGTGTAATTTCGGGTAATTTTGCCTTTGAGGTTGCATGGCGTATGATATCGGCGTTCCTGCTGCACCCCTCAGTTGCTTTACGCAGTGAGATTTATCTTTCCCGGTAGGAGTTGGCAGCAAGCTCCGCCGCTTGGAAGGGCCGCTTTTCGGGCTCTTCCCGGCAGTTCCATTTGCTTGGAGGAAGTTTCCGGGACTTCTTCCTCGGCGTTGTGCGAAGACATAAGTGCTTCACGCACGCCGTATTCCGTTTCGGCTTCCGTCACTACGAGGACGGGGCCACATTCGGTTTCCTCAAGGGCCTACGACTATGTGTTTCGATGCACGTACGGTGCAGTTGAAAACGCAAAATGTGCGGTTCACAGCCGCTTTCCTCATGCCTGAACCTTCTGCGTCCAGCGGAAGATCCGGCCTTTTTCCCCGCTTCTGCGTCCAGTGGAAGCGCGGATGTTGTGTGCCCTCGCGTTCAGCGAGGCCATGGTTTGACCGTCAACCCCGGTCGTTCAGAACCGGGAGGCAGCACAAACCGTCGTCCAGACGGGAATTTGTGCGGCTCCGCACGCCGCAAAGTTGTATCGCGGCTGCGGCATGGATTTGATATACGCCTGTGGCGTCACTAGCGAGGGATTTTACGGCTAGTGACGACGGAACGGCGTAAATGGTTTAAGTCTTTAAGAACGAAAGGTTTAGATTGGGTTGAACTGGCGTCCACAAAAAAGATTTCAGGTGAGACACCAAATTGTCCACAATTTTGCCTTTGGTAAGGGTCCGTCCCTGCCGAAGCTGTGCTGGAGACTCGCAGTAGTCCCGTAAGGGTGCGAGTTTCAGCGGCTCTGTTATTCCCCCCGAGTACGGGTGGGCCAGACACGACATGCTCTGTCTGGTGAGGGCCTGAGCACTGAGCGGTCAATTCCCCCCACAAATCAGGGCAGATTAAGCCTGGACAAGGTTTTTTCCACAGGAAAAGACTGGTACCGGAGGTGCGTTCAACCTTCGGAGGAGGTTGGTAACGGCTCTGGCGCTGCCATGGGGAAGCGTCCGTAGGTAGGTCACATAAAGGTGGCCTGAGAGGGGATATAAGTGGATTAAGGGTGGTATGGGTTGGAACGGGTTGAATCAAGGTTGAAAATGGGTAGATCAACCATCGGTTGAATTGGCTAAGACTTAGCTGAGAGTGGCTGGACATGCTGCGAGTGCAAGTTGTAGGAGTCAGTTTCAAGCAATGGTTTCCTGGCGTTAATGCCGGGATCAGGCCGGATACGGTCGGTTTCCGGTTGAATTGACTGTTGGCCTTGGGAAGGTAGAACGCGGACCGTCGGCAAGCCTGTTTTGAACTGCCGCGGACCTGGGGCATTGGGTGGGTGGAAGGGGTCGTCGACGGCATGGGTCGACGGCTCGAATGGATGGGTCGGGAGCAGGGGCAGTTGGGAGGTGTCAGGAATGGAGGCCGGGCTGGGTTGGAGGCTGGACGGATTGGCGGCCGATGATCTGGGAATGGTGGTCTTGGTTCAGCTCAGTCCGAGGAAGCGTCTGAAGGTGGTTTGTGAGCTGAAGGCTGCCTTGGATTTGGAAGAGAATCTGGACGGAGGGTCTTGATGGAGAAGTTGGACGTGGACACGCTGCGGGGGTCGCCTCTCAAAAGCATTTCTCAACCCGGTGATTGCCGAGGTTCGGGTCTGGATGGGGATGGAGGCGTTATGGCATCTTCGGAAGCTGGGAGCGCGCAAGTTTGTGGACGTAGTTTCGGTGGAGACGTCGCTGTCGCTTCAGCGGGCCGAACTGTTGGTGAGGTGCTGGGAAGTAGCGAGAGGCAAGAACCGGGATCTTGTGCGGTTGTGCCTGGACCGGCCGTGGGAGTTGGTCGAGGGTTTTGAGGAGACAGATTGCCCAGGGTTTTTTCTGGTTGGGTAGTGTGATGGGAAGGGTGTACCCGGAAAAACGCTTCTGAGGCGATTCTGGGGACAAATTCAGTATCTGTTGGTGGGGTCGGTTGTCGGACGGCTGAGGTCAAGGGCGGGGGCGTGGCTTTCGGGCGTGGGCGGCGCAGCGGGAAACGCCCCCGCCCTTGTCTGTGGGTGGGTCGTGGTGCTGGGATTCTTTCGAGCCGGATGAGGTCGGGATGAGCCAGGCGAAGCAGAGGGAGCGCAAGGAACGCAGGTAAAAGTATGGGGTCCATGGGGGGACTTCGCCGGCAGTCCCGGGAGAGGGCACTGGCAGGGGCATTGGCGGCTTGCCGTCACACATCGAGATTCCGCGTCATACGATTCAGGTTCCTGGATCAGGACCGGGATCCGGCCGAAGGGTTTCTTGAGTTTGTGGACAAGCTGCAGAACGCGACCCCTGAAGAGGCCGAAGGCTGGGTTCGTGGTGAGGAGGAAAGTACGGACAGTTGAGCGGAGAGAGAGAAGGTTGAAAAACCGTCTGAGTGTCCGTTCAGGGTTTTTGCGGGTGGGGTAGTGTCATGGGCAGGGTGCTGTCTTGAAAACGCTTCTCAGGCAATTCTGGGAGCAAATTCGGGAACGGTAAAGCTCCTCACCAGGGGCGGAGCGGATCAAGGACTTCCGCGGGCCAGGTGATCTGGTAGGAAAACGGTTCGTCCTCGAAGGTCAGGTTTTTCCGGTCAGCCTCTTGGGTGGTGATGTGATTCCAGAGATCAAAGGTTTCAATGTCGAGATAGAGCGATTCCGTAACGATGAGCAGAGCGCCTTCTTCGTCGTAGGAAGCATCGAAGTCAGGACCGCGTTCGAGGATGTTGAGTGCCTGCACGTCGTTCTTGTCGCGGGCCTGGGTGGTGAGGGTCACTTTGTCCAGGTGGGGTTGCGGCCGTTCATGGACAGCATCGAGGACGTAGACGTTCAGGTAATGGAGCCAGGTGTCGAAGGCTTGGTTTTGCAGGAAGTCGTTGTACTCGATCAGGGCGTCGGTCATGTCGTCGATGATCTTTTCAGGCTTGAGTACTCGTTCGGGGTCGGCGCTTGGTTCTCGGTTCAGGTAGTCGCCGATGGGAAAGATCGTTTCCGACTCGGGCAGGGTGTCGATCGTTCGGGCCAGCTGGTGGCAAGGGTTCCGGATGTCTCTGGCGATGTGCCGCAGGCCCTGCCGGTTTTGCGGCAGGTCGAGGGCGGCCTGGCGCGCGAGGTAGTTCTGGCAGGAAGAATCCATCAGCGTGTATTCGTCTGGGTCCTGGATATCGTTCAGGGTTGTCATGAGGGGCAGGAAGTCGTGGGGCCAGATGAAGGTATGGGCGCGGCGAATGTCTTGCTGGTGGTGACGTCGGAAACGTTTGGCCATGCCGGGAACGTCGGCCAGCTGTTGGGTCGATATTTTCTCCCAGGCTTCGGGGTCGGTGATCTCTCCGGTGTCCGGGTCTTGCATGGCTTTGGAAAAGATGAACGCCGGCGGCTCTTCCCGGAAGACGACTCGCAAGACAACGTCGCCGTCTTCGATGCGGAGCGTGAAGTCAGGACCGTTTTCGAGAATCTGTTTCGGAGACTGGTGGGCGCCAACCAGGAAGTCGATTTGAATTTGTCCGAAAGGGTCGAGGCCGTGTTTGGCGTCGAGCGGGCTTTTGGGAATGTCTGAGAGGACCAGGGCTTCGGCGCGGTTGGCGGGGAGTTTGACCGCGGTGGGGTCAAGAACATGGGCGCGGACCAGGTAGTGAACGGCCAGGACCCAGAACACGTTTGCTTCCAAGGTGAGAAGACGGAAATAGGTGCTTGCCGCCATGGCCTGCTGGCAGGTCAGGTGTTGGCCTCTGGTTTCGGTCAGCAGGCTTTGGAGGGGAAAGAGCGGCTGGATGTGGTTGGGGATATCCAGGAGGCTGTGGACGATGGCCCGGAGGGGCTCGTCCACAGCCTCTTGCATTTGTACGAGGTCGTTGTGGTCTTTTGCGTATGGGTTGTCCAGAGTTTCCAGAAATCCGCCAAGGACGTCTTCGTCGAGGGTGGTGGTCCAGGGCTCGTTCGGCATGGCTGTCGGGTCTCCGCTCATGAGGGTTGGAGTGGATCAAGGACTTCCGCGGGCCAGGTGAAGTGGTAGGCAAACGGCTCGCTTTCAAAGGTGAGGTTTTTTTGGTTCGCTTCCCGGACGGTGATGTGGTTCCAGATGGCCGTGGTGCCCGTGTCGTTGAAAAGCGGCTCTGTCGTGATGAGAAGGGTGCCGTCGGCGGCGTAAGAGGTATGGAAGTCGGGACCGCGTTCAAAAAAGTCGAAGGCCTGCACGTCGCCTTTGTCGCGGGCTTGGGTGGTGAGGGTCCGTTTGTCCAGGTGAGGTTGCGGCCGTTCATGGACGGCATCCAGGACGTAGACGTTCAGGTAGTGGAGCCAGGTGTTGAAGGCTTTGTCTTGCAGATAGTCGTAGTACGTGATGAAGGCGGTGGTCACGTCAGGGGTGGTGTCTTTGGTGTCAGGTTTTCGCTGCAGGTAATCCTCGATTGGAAAAACGGCTTGGGACTCGGGCAGGGTGTCGATCAGGCGGGCGAGTAGATGGCAAGGGTTCCGGGTGTCCTGGGCGATTCGCCGCAGGCCTTCCCGGTTTTGCGGCAGGTCGAGGTCGGCCTGGCGTGAGAGGTAGTTCTGGAAAAAAGGATCCATGGTCTTTTGGTGGTGCGTATTCTGCGGGTTGTCCAGGGTTTTCATCACGGGCAGGAAGTCCTTGGGCCAGGTGAAAACATGTACGCGGTGGATGTTTTGAAGGTGGTGACGCCGGAAACGTTTGGCGAGGCCGGGAACGTCGGCCAGCTGTTGGGTCGATATTTTCTCCCAGGTTTTCGGGTCGGTAATAGCGTCTGTTTCTGGATCCTGGATGGTTTCGGAAAAGATGAATGCCGGCGGTTCCGCTTCGAGGACGACCCGCAGGATGATGTCTTCGTTTTCGACGCCAAGCGTGAAGTCGGGGCCGTTTTTGAGGACTTGCCTTGGGGACCGGTGTCCACCCAGCAGGAAGCGGACTTCAATCCAGCTGTCAGGGTCTGGGTCGTGCTTGGTGCCGAGCTGGTCCCCGGAAAGGTCCCACAGGGTCAGCGCTTCTTTGCGGTTGGCGGGGAGTTTGACGGTGCCGGTGTCGTCGAGGACGTAAGCGCGGATCAGGTAGTGAACGGCGATGACCCAGAAGCTGATTTTTTCCAGTATCAGGAGGCTGTGGTAGATGTTGGCTGCCTGTGCCTGCTCGCAGGTGAGGTGCCGGACTCTGGGTTCGGTCAGCAACTTGCGAAGGGGAAAGAGCGGTTGTGTGTCGTCGGGTATGTCCAGGAGTGTATGAACGATATTCTGGAGCAGTCCGCTGATGGCCTCCTGCATTCGGGCGAGGGTTTCGCGGTCCTTCGGGTATGGGGTTTCCAGGGGCTCAAGAAAGTCGTTCAGGGTTTCTTCGTCGAAGACGGTGGTAAAGAGCTCGTTGTCTGGTATTGCTTTGGATGTTGGCATGGCTGTCGGGTCTCCGCTTTCAGGTCATGTCAAGGAAGTCTTCGACCTCGCCCCATTCGATCGGGGGCATGGTGCCGGTGGTCAGAAGTTTCAGATTACGGCTGGTGCTGGGGGCGTCGCGGGTCATGACCGTCGAATAGGTCTTGTTGGTTACGGGGTGGTCCATGTCGGGAGTGAGCAGATGGCAAGGAAGTCTTTGACGTTCTTCCATTCGGCCGGGGGCATGGCGCCAACGGCCAGAAGTTTCAGGTTGCGGCTCGTGCTGGGGGTATCACGGGTCACGACCGTCAGATAGATCTCGTTGGTTACAGGGTGGACCATGTCCGGAGCGAGCAGGCCGCAAAAGAGCGCTGTGGCTTCCTTGTAGGTGAGACCGAGGACCATGCCGGCGATATGTCTTGCTTGGTCGGGGTCGGTGTTGCTCAGGTGGTTTGTTACATGGTCCCCGAAACGGCTAAGGGTCCAGATGGCAAGGTTGCCGCCCCAGGAGCCATCGTTCATGACAAACGGCAAGCCTTGAGACGGGTCGAGAATGAGGGTCGAAAGGTGGCTGCGGAGGTCGCGGGGCGTCCAGAGCTCGTCGACGGCCTGGAAGTGGTTGTGGCTTGTGCTGGGGAGGTCTTTCACCATGTCTGCCAGTTCGAGCAGACGCTGGTTTCGAATGTTCAGGCTGACGTGGTTCCAGGCTTCAACCGGGCTTTGGCCGTCGGCGCAGGCTCTGAGAACGGACGCGGTGTGCTGCGGCGTTATGGCGTCGAAGCGTCCGAGAAGGCAGGCCGGGTTGAGAATCGGCGACAGGCTGGTGAGCAGGACGGTTCCGGCAGGTGGTTCAGGGAGGCCCAGAGCTTCAGCGGCGATCTTTGCGATGGCTTCCTGCGAAAGCGGCAGGGGGATGTCTTGTTCGCGGGCGGCAGTCAAGGCGGCCCAGGCTTCGAGATTGCCGCAGGTGTCGCCTTCCCAGGGAATCCAGGAAGGTTCGAAGTCGTTGTCGCGGACGTCGCCGGTCATGAAGAAGTGGTCGAGGTGGTCAAGGACTGGCTCAACGTCGGTGTGGTCGTGCTGGTTAAAAGCATTGTAGTAGCTGGCTTCGTGGTTGAGCTGGTAAGGCGGCAGGCCGTCCAGGATATTGGCCAGGCGGTTCAGGAAGGGGTTGTTCATCTGAATAGCTCCTTTGGGGTTTGGGTTCAGGTTTATTTTCCGAGATAGACGTAAGTAATCCGTAGGCGTCCATGCCCCATTTCCTCGCTGATCTTCAGGCGCGCCTGGACGTCGATCTTGTGGTTTTCTTTGGAAAGGTCGTCTTGGGGTAGTCCGCCTCTTGCGGGACAGTGCCAGCCTTCTCCTTTGGGATCGAGTTGTCGGGTGAGGGTTCTGTAACGTCGCTGGGCATAAGCGTGGCGCAGGCCGTGCATATTTGAGAGCCCGGCGCGGCGGCTCTGTGTCTTGAGAACGTTGCGTTGCTGGTGAAAATCCTTGTCTTCCGGTATCAAAGCTCTGCCTGGTGGAACCAGGGCTTTTGCTTCGTCCAGGGCCTGTCGTTGGCCGGGGGTGGTCAGGAGTACGTCGCGGGGCTTGCCACCCTTCGCCCAGCTATCTTGCAGGTGGATGCGGTCGCCGCGGTCGGCTTCGTGCGGTCGGATCATGATGGCCTCTTTCTGCCGCAGGCCGAACTCGCGTTGCAAGATGAGGCTCGCATGCGTCAGGGGGTCGCGGACCTTGCCCAGGGATCCCTGGTCGAGACTGCGGGCCTTGTCGGTGTAGTTGGGTTTTTCCCTGGGTGGAAGCATGCCGTACTCGTCGTTGGTGCGCTTGACGATGTTGGGCTTGCCGATTTCGGCGGCGAACCAGCGCAGGGTGGACAAGCGGTTGTCAATGGTGCGGCGTGAGATGCCGTTGTCAGCCCACATTTGCAGGGCATGCTCGATGTGTTTGGGCCGGGTGTTCTCCGGCTTGGGGTTGTAGCCGCCGTCGTAAAGGGTCTGCACGAAGATGCGCAGGTAGCTCTCGCGTGCTTGGCGGGTTGCGTAGGAGCCGCTCGGGGCTTTTTCCTGGTGGACGTAGTCCAGCCACTTGCGCAGTTTGTTGTTGCTCAGGGGTTTGGGGTTGTTTTGCATGGTCAGGGAACCAGCTGTCGGTCGTAGATGCGGCCGATCCAGCGAATGGCGGAGAGCCGGTCGTTAATGGTTTTTTGTTTGACTTTGAGCTGCCAGAGGGTTTTCAAGAAAGCGGTATGGTCGGGGGTGAACTCGTCCGGTCGAATGACCATGCCGGCTTTGGCCAGGGTTCGGGCGATAAGAAGAACGTGTCGGCGGCGGATTTTCCGCGTTGAGGGCTTGTTGGACCGGTGACGGTCAAGAAGGTCTTCCCAGCTCTTGTCAATATGTAAGCCATGTCGTTTTTGAATCCGGGCGATTTTCTTGCGGGCGCTGCGGGTTGGCATGGTCAGGGTGTCCTGATTGGGTTGGGGTAAGGGAATTTGTTGAAAGGGGGATTTTGAGCCGTTTTTGCAGGGGGTGCAAGGAATTCCTGGACTTGATGAGATACTTTCGGGATGGTTTATGCCTTGTGGCGAAGAGGGCGGTCTTGCTGCAGGGTTGATGGTGAGCAGGGATCAAGATGCTCAAGGTTGAATAAGGGTTGGAACAAGGCGGACAAGGATTGGACAAGGACAGATTGCCTTTTCGGGAACGATTACGGTATAACGAAACAGGTATGCGGCAAGGGGTCCAGTTCGTTCAGGAAAAGACTTGTTGGGGAGGATTCAGGTGGTAGCGAAAAACTCGGAAACGGCGCCGAAAGGCAAGGTCAACATCCTGGATCGGTTGCAGGCGCGAGGAAGGATTCCCGGAACTCGAGGTGGCACGAAGCTTTCGAAGTTCATGGCCAGGGAAGAAGAAATCCGTGAGGCGCTGGCAGCCGGGTATTCGATAAAGGACGTGTATGACTGTTTGCAGGACGAAGGCGTCATTGACCTGTCGTATTCGCTTTTCAGCGAGTATGTGCGGACGAAGTTGCAGATGCGTCAGCGGCAGGGATTTGAGCGCGTCAAGGTGATTGCGGAAGGAGAAACGGTAGTCCAGGAACCTCAGCTGACCGAAGAGGAGAAAAAGCGGAACATGATGGTTCACGGCAATCCGGAAGGCCGGCCGGCGTAATGAGGCGGTGAAGCAAGGAGCTGAAACCATGTATCGGGAGCACATGAGCAAGGCAGGCATGGTGGTGGTGCAGATTCACGATCGTCTTTGGTCCTGGCAGGGAGACCGGTTGTACAGACTGCTTGTTGCCGGCTTGCTGGGAACTCTGGTGTTGTCGGCGGTCTTGTTGTGGACCGGGTTCAGGTCCCCGGACGACCGTTGGGAGACAGTGGCTGGCAGTCGGGCGGCCGTGGCGATCGAAAGCTTCAAGCTGCGCCGGTTGACTTATCGGTTGCCGCCGGAGTGCGCGATTGTGGTGTTGTTTGACAGCCCGGGAGCGGTCGGTCGGTGCTTGTCGGAAATCAGCGGTGATGCTGAAAAGGAGGAGCCATCGGTCAGGTGAATGAGGCAAGGGGAGGGTTGTCATGAGCTCCGAAGCAGTCATGTGCGAATGGGTCGGGACAGTTCTTGGACTGGGAGCGGGGTCCTTGATCGTCGGCGGCGTGATGTATGGCGCCTGCCGATTGATGGGCAAGAAGATGTGGGTGGTCGGTCCGAAGGGTTTGGGCGAGATTGTCGAGGTGAACGTGCTTGAGTGGCCGCTGGCGCCGGCCTGGCTTGTTGGTGTGGTGCTGGGGATGCTGTCCTATGCGGCGTTTTACGGGTTGGGGCTTCCTGTTCTGGCGCCGAGTGTGTGGATCGGTGGCTTGTTGGGAATTGGCGGCTATGGGGCGGCGAAGATGCTGTCGGAAAACTGGGTGCATTACGAGACGTCGCCGTCCGACGAGGTGCTGGTAGCGGTTGGCATGCAGCGAGACAGTTTTGACGAGCTGGTGAGCCAGTGGCGTGAGCAGGCTGGGAAAGCGCCCAGGCGTGGTTGCTTGTGTCGCGCGCCGGGTGCGCGGTGGGCAGCGTAGGCCAGGGGGAGGGCTTCAGAGCATGGAGATCGAGTCGGTCGGGCCGTCGGCATGGGTCATGGCGGGTCTGGTTGTTGGCATGGCGATAGCCGGGCTTCTGGTCGTGGTTCTGAGCTGGCGGTTCTTGAAGTCGGCGGCGATGTTGGTCATTGCTCTGGGGATGCTTGGCGGGCTGGGGGTGGTCATGTACGCCGTCGTTCTGGAAGAGCCGGTCGATATCGAGGGCTGGCGAGGGAAGCTGGAATCCGGCATCGAGCGCCTGAAGGAGGTGGTTCTGGAAATCCGGGAGTCGGACGGCGAGGCTGGCGAGCGGGAGTTTTCTGGCCCCAGGATGCCGTCAGGAAATTTTGTTGCCAAGCGAGTGTCAAGACTGGGGGGGAGTCCTGAAAAAAGGGTAAAGGAGAGCTGGAATGGAAGACAGGGACCTGGACAAGTTGTCCGAGAACGTCATGGCGCTTTTGCGCGAGATGTCGCAGCGGCAAACGATGATGTTTCACTTGCTGCGTGAGATATACGAGGAATCGAGGTTGCCGATCAAGCTGGTGCGGGAGGTGGAGGAAGACGTGTATCTGTCGCGGCGCAATCCTCGGGACCGGGGGGTTTCGGGCAGAGACGAGGACGACAGGGAAGGGGATGATCCGATGGCACAGCTCGAAGGCATGGGCAACCCGGACGCCATCCCGGTGGTTCCCGAGGGCATGCAGGTGACCTGTATTCGTTGCAGTTACCAGTGGCGGCCAAGAATTCCGCAGCCGTCGCTGTGCGCCAAGTGCAACGCCCCATGGTGGTACGCGCCGCGTTGGCGCTGGCATATGAAGGACAAGAAAAAAGGGAAGAAGCGCGTTACCGGGATTGAATAACGGGAAAGCGTGATATACTCCGGATTGCTTTGCCAAGGTAATTTCGAGTCGGGCGATAAACGAGAAAGGCCGGACGGCTTCATGCGCCGTCCGGCCCGCGTGCTCGACTTCTTACCAGCTCTTGCAACTGGAGTCGATGCGAATGGTAGCACAGCCCCAACTGTTGTTCAACGATAACTCCTCTGCTTCAACACTCCCCACGATTGATTCCAGAATATCTCCTCAGTTCCTTTCTCAGCCTATCTTGTTTCAGGAGCCTGCCAGTCCGGTTGTCTTGCGTCTGGCGGCGTCAAATCTTTTTGAGAGTCCCAGGCCTGAACCGGACCCTGTTGTAGGGCGGTTGGAGGCTGATGTCGTCAAGTTGCCGGTGGGTACCCATTTTTGTCTGGTCTTTGAGTGCGGACCGGGCCCGGGTGGCTACCGTGCATTGGGGTCTGGTGTGATGGTCAAGGCTGCGACCTGGTTTCTGAGGACGGGTACGGAAGGGAAAACGCAGGTGGTATATGTCTTGCGGGACCGACGATTGTCGCAGGGGACTCAGAACGGCATGGCGCTGAAGCGATTGCTGGCGTGGTACGGGGCTTGCCTGGAAGCTGAAGACAGCTATCTGGGCTGGGTGCGGCCGTTGGCGTTCAGGAACTTGTTGCCAATGCAGGTACAGTCAGGCCGTCAGGATGGTTACCGGTTTCTGGAGCTTTGTTCGGGGGTGCGAAAGGATCTTTCGGATTTGGAGCACCAGCGGTTCGCGGTGCTGGCCCGGTTTTTGTACGACCGCGGGGCGCACTTTGTACTGACGAACGGGGAGAAGCTTCCGGTCGGTGAAAGTGAGGGTGTGAAGGGGAAGGGCTGGCTCGAGCGGCGTCCGGCGCTGAGTGAGGTCCTGCGGCACCGGGAAGAAGGTGGTCTGTTGGGACTGGTTCCGTGGTCGGTGGGACTGTCGGTACTCGATGTGGACGAAGGTTCGCCGGGTGAGTTGATGTCGGTCTTTCCGCCAGCTCTGATGCTGAAGTCGAGAACGTTGAGGCGTTACCACGTCTATTACCGGGATGTGCGGCGACGGGGCAACGGCAACTGGGCGGGTTACAAGGCCGCTGGTCAGGTGCGGAGCGGTTCTGGCTTCGTGGTCTTGTGGCAGGGTCTGGGGGCACTGGCCGGGATGTTGGCTGCTGGTGCGGGCGGCGTTCTGTTTCCGGAGTCCTCGGTGGTTTTGACGGTAGACAGGAGCAAGCGTTTCGGGCTGGCGTGGGAGCCTGCTATTACAGGGGGGTTGGCGCCTTGGGAAATGAGTCGGAGCACGGCCAACGGGGTGCTGTTCGAACAGTTGAGGCTGTGGGCTTACAGAGAGCGTCACAAGCCGCCGTTCCTGGACCTGTGGCTTGAGCGGGTGGCGGCGAAGGCACGGGAGCTGGCGGTAGACGCCGGGTTTCTGGGGTTGCTCAGTCCGCAAGACGTGATGGGTATTGCCAGTAGCGTGGGGTCATGGGTGTGGGCCGAACACAGGGGGCAATCGGGAGAGGGCCGACGTCAGACCAACTCGGTGCAGCAGCGGAAGCGGGCGCTGGTCAGGTGGTATGGGTGTGAGGAGGCATCTGTGGTGGAGAACTTTGATATCCGTGATTACGAGATCGGCCGGCAAGCCGTCAAAGACGGTCTGACGACGGCGCAGTTGGTCAAGGAGTACGGGTTACGGGAAAGGCAGATACGGCGGTTGGTCAAGCGATTTCGGGCCAGTCTGGAACCTGGGGGGCCGCAGTTGGTGGCTCCCTGGTGGACGAGGCCGGATCCGTTGGGGCCGGCAGGTGAGCTCTCGGTTTTTGACGAATTGCCCAAGCACAAGATGTTCAATGAGTTATGAGGATTGAAGGGTTTATGGCGTCTTGCTCGAACATTTCATAAAGTTCTGTAACGAGCTGTTTTTATGTATGTTTCGCAAATTTTGAAAGGTGATTATCAAAATCGGTCATGCCGGTTTATCTTGGGTCTTCAATCTTCCTGACCGTATCTGTAAGGTATGGGGATTAAAACTGTACAGTTCTGGATAGTACTTAGCCCTTTTTAATTCTCCGCGGTTGAGAATACTTCAGGTGCAAGTCATCAGACCCGCCCCCGAGATTTCGGGCTCGCCCGAGTTCCCCCCCGCCTGCAAAGAGTCTTGTGTGTGCGTGCGCCTGCTTTGTCCTGCTTTGCTTTGCCCTGCCTTGCCTTTTTTTTGTTCCCGGCCGGGAGTTTCGTTGCCTGTGACGATTTGGAGCTTCGGCCGGTCCTGAGTCTCATGTTTGCGTGCGCCTGCTTTGTCCTGCTCTGCTTTGCCCTGCCTTGCCTTTTTTTTGTTCCCGGCCGGGAGTTTCGTTGCCTGTGGCGATTTGGAGCTTCGGCCGGTCCCGCCCTGTTTTTCAGCCTTTCAGGGGATTGATCCCCGCTTTTCAAAGGTTTTTACCTTCCTGCCGCACCCCGAAGTCTGGAGCGTAGCGACGGACGTAGGGGTGCGGCACCAGTGAGCGAAGCGAACGGCTCGGGTGGGTCTATCCCCCTGCGTGCGGGGGAATGGGGTGCTGCGTGTCAACCGATCGACGGGTCTATCCCCGCGTGTCGCTGGTGTCTGGAGGGTCACGGGGGGCCTGGAAGGGGGTCTATCCCCGCGGGCTTGGGGTCAGTCGGTGGGACGGGGGGTGTCTTCCGGTTCTGGGGATGGAGAGTGTTGGGTTTCAGGAATAATGCCCGCTATTTGCCCTCAGATTGTCTGTAGCGGCTTTTTTGGGGCAAGGATGATGAATGATCCACGTCGGGGGGATAAATCCGTTCAAGGGCCGTTCAGGGGGTAAAAACGGCGCAGCCTGAGCCCTAGTTGTTCTCGAATTCGGGTGGCGGCGGATCACTGCAGCCGGGTGGCAACTGTACGTCGTGTGGTTGCCGGAACAGGATCATGCCGTAGCCGTAGAGTGTTGGGTTTCAGGAATAATGCCCGCTATTTGCCCTCAGATTGTCCGTAGCGGCTTTTTTGGGGCAAGGATGATGAATGATCCACGTCGGGGGGATAAATCCGTTCAAGGGCCGTTCAGGGGGCAAAAACAGCGCAGCCTGAGCCCTAGTTGTTCTCGAATTCGGGTGGCGGCGGATCGCTGCAGCCGGGTGGCAACTGTACGTCGTGTGGTTGCCGGAACAGGATCATGCCGTAGCCGTAGGCGCGGTGGCGTCCGATGCCGTTGGTGATGAGCTGCTCGAAGCGCTCGGGGTCTTCGACGATGAAGTTGCCGCGGCAGGTGACGTCGGGGCCGAGAATGGGCGGCGTGCCGAACTTGCGAACGACGGGCACCCGGCGGTAGCTGATGATGCTGAACGTGTAAGGCTCTAGAGAGGCGCCTTTTTGCTGGTGAAAGTGTCTGTGAAGCCAGCCGCCGTAGGCTTGGTGGCGGTTGTGGTTGGTTTCGGGGATGGTTTCGGGAGGGGATTTTGGTTTGGAACGGGTTGGTGTGTGAAACATGCCTTATGTTGGCCACGAGCGGAGCGGTGTTCTTGGCGATGCGTAAGCGAAGTGAGTGGCCAAAAGCGAACAGGAATGGGACTCTGTCCCTTCTGTTCCTCCTGTTCGCCTCTGTTCGGGTGATTTTCGATCAGTGATAACAAGGGTTTCCGGCCGTCATGTTGTAGGGGTAGATCGGTCATGTTGTAGGGGTAGATCGGTCATGTTGTAGAGGTAGATCGGTCATGTTGTAGGGGTAGACCGCTGGGCCTAGATAGTTTTCTACAGAGATTTCCACAGGGCAGCTTCAGCAGATCATGCGGCAGGCTGACCATCAGCCTTGTGCCTTATCTCGAGGATGCGCCAATAATCTTTGTCACACTCGATCATGATACGTTTGGCCGATTCCAGGCGCCGAATCAACTTATCGGCGTTTTTGCGTTCATGCGAACGGTTGGCCTTGTCGGGCTGTTCCTTGAGGCCGTATGCCAGTCGGCGGCGTGCTTCGGGATGCAGAGCTGGCACCCTGTCGGCGTGGGGGTGGCGTTCTTCCCCTGCCAGTACCGCTTGCGGGTGGCGCCAATCCCGTTGCGGCGCATTGCCGGGCTTCCATAACAGCTTGCCTGCCTTGACGAACGGATTATTAGGATGGCCGAGGATGATGTTATCTTTCACATCGACCAAGTACCCTTGCGCGTTCCGGAGGGCTTTCGGACGGGTGGCGTAGACGCGGAAGCCGCCGTTACGCGCCTTGGTGTCGTCCCACAGGTACGCCAGTGACAGCGATAAGTCGAAAGCCGGGTCGCTAAACCTGCCATCGGCTACCAGGCCGGGAAAGTACAAGGATGGGCCGCGATCAGATAAATCGGGGACCTCGAGCTGTATTACCGCGCGACTGTCCAGGTCGCTGGGATTTGGCATACCACGAGCAACAACGGGGCGCCACGTTCGCCCGTCGGGAAGGCGAATTTTTGCCAGGGTGACGGCATCGAAAGCAGCCTCAAGAGCCTTTGCATGCTTGTTGGGTCTCCAAGCGTCTTCGGCCCATAACAAATTGACCAATTGGCGCAGTGTCGGGCGCCACTCGTAACGGCCGCCGGGTCGTCGCTGCTCAAGAGGCATGGAGAGCAACGAGTAGATCAGTATCCGCTTGTCGAGGCGTGCGCCGCGACCGAGTTTCAGGGCACCGAAGCCGACCGCGCTAGCCAGGATCAGGGGCGTTACCGGGGGTAGGTCACTTTTCGTGTCTGCCGTCGGGAACAAGGCCAGTTGCAGCGATTCCGGTTCCTCGACATAGCCTGTCGTCGGCAAAAGCGCCGGGTCATACAGCGGCTCATCGACGTAAATGGCGGAAGGCGCCGCGTTGAGAAGGCCTTTGGGTACGATGCGGTCCTGTCTTGTCTCGGGTCTCAGGGCTTCGGGGCGCTGCTGCCACATCATTACCAATGGCACCAGTGGATGCATCGGCCGATCTTCACCGCTGCGTAGCCAAGCAGAATGCACGCTTTCGAGGTCAGCAATGCCCATGTTGTCGAAAGCGACATCACTTTCCAACATCTTGTCCACAGAGGCAATTAACCGACGGGGTAGTGAATCGGGTTGCCCGCTACCACTGACGAGCCATGTGGTGTGGCGTTTCCATATCGCCATGAGAAGCGTATCTGCTGCCGCGCGCGCGTCACTCGGACACTCGTTGTTGACCCAAGTCGCTAGCGTCTCCATGTTGGGTATCATGTCTGCTGGACTATTTGGCTGGATAAACCGCGCAACTGCTTCCAAAATTGCTGGCGTAGTACTGGCGTTTTCAAGAGAGCTGGATGGATGGACCATGTCTTTGGGCAGGGTCGCGGCCGGGGCCCGTCGGGTCTGTTTGTGTTTATTCGGCGATTCGCCTGTCGGCGGCGCGGGAGGCCCTGCCTCTACCGGGGCCAGGTCCGTTTTTTTCAGTCCTTCGGGTAACCCATGCATCCAGTCGTCTTGAGTCTGCCGGTCACGGTGCTCATAGTAGTCAGGCGTACCGCTCGGATAAATAATGCGGCGTATCTCCCAATGCTTGTAACCTGCCTTGTTCGTCTTGCAAGCCGTGATGGTGGGTTTCTTGTCCGTCGATCGATCTATTTCGGCGGGATCAACCCCTAAGTCTGCAGCCACGGTTTCCCGTGCACCCCGTCGAAGCATTTCGCTCAGATCGATTGGCTCCATCATTCCACCTCTCTCGGGCTGTTGATCCATGCCCGTTCACGTTGAACTTCAAGCAAGGGATGCATCAGATAACCGGTTCGTCTAATGATAACGGGATAACAGGCTATCCTGCTATCCGCTCTTGATACTCGCTCCACATGGCGATGAACAGGTCGGATTTCGAGCCTTTCTTGAATCCGAACCGCTCGCCTGCCTCTTTTGCGAAGTCGTCGAGGATGTGTTCAGGTACCGAGAACTCGATTTTTGCCTTCTTGGTCGGTTTTTCGCGCGGTGGTGTTTTCAGGTTCGAATTTGTAACGTCCGGCGTGGGCGGCGTGCCTTTACCGGTGCGTCTGGGTTTCAATTTTGCCACGTCAACCATTACGCCACCTCTCTTTCAGCGGCAGTCGCGACGGCATCAATAATGCTTTGCGCCATGGCGTCGGCTCGCTTGCGCAGTGTGGGAAATGAGGTTTCGGTGATGGCCTTTCCTTGATCCATGGCCGTCTTGAAGGCCGCACGGAATGGAATCTCGCCGTCCAGCACCGTGTATGGGGTTTGCCCAAGGTACTCCCGCGCACCGGCGATCTCTCGTGCTGAGTCCGAGGTGATGCAAAGGGCAAAGGCTACTTTGTTGGCCGGTATCCCCGCTTTCAGCAGATTGTTGGCGAGAAGCACGGAGGGCTGGAGATCGTCTAAGCCTTCGCTTGTGGGGATGATGACCATATCAGCAGCCCCACAGGCCGCTTGTGTTTCCACGGACGAATGCGGGGCGCCGTCGAAGATATAGAGGTCAAAGTTCTGGGCGTCCTGTAGGGCCGTGTCGACCGAGCGGAAGGCCTCGGCGCGTATCGGCGGCTCCAAGCCGTTTGCCGCCCTTCTCGCGGCCCAACTGACGCTCGTCGTCTGTTGTGTGTCTAGATCGGCGATTTTGGTCTGCAGTCCGCCTTTCGTGGCCTCAACGGCTACTATCCGTGCAAGCGTCGATTTCCCCACCCCGCCTTTCTGCGCGACCATGGCGATTTTGTAGGTCATGGCATGTCTCCCTGCTGTCATGTTATCCTGCTAACTGGCTATTATGATAGCAGGATAACATGATTTCTGCATAGAGGGATAGCAGGACTTCAGATGACACGAACACGCGTGCCATGTGGTCGGTATGTGACAGGTCCGATCAATCGCTTGATCCCTTGATCTTGACGGTGTCGTCGAGGAAGGCGGGCGGCGTGGGCGCTGTTGGCAATCCGTTCATCAGTACAAGAGACCATGACATGGCTTGAGGCTGTATACGCCGCCTACCGGCCCGGACCAGGGGCTTTTTCGCCACGATTGACTTCGCCAGCCAGTATGGAGTTACGGATATTGAGCCAGACACATCGCCCTGGAATCCAACAGCGCTACGGAGTGGGAGCAGATCTGGAAGGATGGGACACAGTAGAAGGACGGTGAGAACACGGACGAGTGGTCATAACGCTCTGGAGGGCCAGAACCTGCCTTGGCAAGAGGCCGCAGGCAACAGCCAAGGTTTTAACCTGAGAAGTGTGATCCGGTCTTTGACCCTGCCTCCTCAGATATCCAACGCCGGACAGAGGAGCTTCGGCCAGCTACGGTACGGGTTCCCAAGTTTGCTAGGCAAGCACAACACCCCAAGCCTTACGAACTCCGTGAAGAGCCTGTTCCGAAAACGTCATTGATGATATAAGATAAATACGCTATTTTTCTTACATAAGGAAGGTATAACCAAGAGGCACGATGTCATGGGCAGTATGGCCGACAAGGTCATGAAACGGGTTGCCGCACATCACCGCGGACGGTGGGTGTGCTCGCCGAAGGACTTCCTGGACTTGGGAAGCCGGGAGGCCGTTGACCAAACCCTGTTACGCCTCGTCAAGGCGGGGCGGCTGCGCCGGGTTGGTCGCGGCCTTTACGACATGCCTAGGTTCAGCAAGGTGCTGAAACGTGCAGCGCCGGTCGACCTGGAAGCGGCCATTGCGGCGCTGGCCCGGCGCGACGGTATCCGGATCATGCCGGACGGCTTGGTGGCTGCCAATCAGTTGGGTCTCACGAACGCGGTGCCCGCGAAGGTCAGCTTTGTGACCGATGGCCATTCTAGAACGCTCAAGATCGGCGGCCGCACGGTCCGATTCCGACATGCAGGACCAAGCGTCATGCAGTGGGCGGGGAAACCGGCGGCTCCAGTGGTTCAGGCCCTGAGGTGGCTTGGCCCCGACGCCGCTACTGACGCGCGGGTCGTTTCGACTTTGAGTCGTCAGCTCCCGGAGCATGTGAAGCGCGATCTGGTGCAGAACGAGCGCAATTTGCCCGGTTGGGTGCTGCCGCTTGCGCGCAACATCACGAATAGCCAGGCCGTTGCCACATGAATGGAGATTTCGAATCCTTTCTCTCCCTTTCGACACAAGACCGGCGGGACGTCTTCGAAGCGACGGCGAGCCGCCTCGACACGTTACCCCGTTATGTGGAAAAGGACTTTTGGGTCTGTCTCGTCCTCGACGTACTCTACAACCGACTGCCTGACCGGCACCTAAAACTGCTCTTCAAGGGCGGCACGTCACTGTCCAAGGCATTCGGACTGATTGAGCGGTTTTCCGAAGACATCGACCTCGTGGTCAACCGAAATGATCTGGGCTTCGAGGGGGAACGGGATCCGACTGTCGCCAGCAATCTGTCCAACAAGAAACGCGGGGCTCTGTTCGAGGAATTGCGGGCGGCGTGTAGCGGCTACATTCGCGGCGAATTCAGAACCGCCCTGACCCAACAGATTGACGAGATCGCCGAGGGGTGCCGCATCGGTCCAGAGGAAGGTGATGTGGATGGACAGACCCTCTTCATCCAGTACCCCACCCTGTATCCGAGCGGCGATATCGCCTATGTGGCGCCGCGCGTGAAGATTGAGGCGGGGGCTAGGTCAGCACTCCACCCGAGCTCGACCTGTTCCTTATCTCCCTACATCGCCGGTGAGTTGCCCGATTGGTCGTTCGACGTGGGTGGCATCAGTGTGATCGCGCCGGAGCGTACCTATTGGGAGAAGCTACTCATTCTGCATGGCGTGTACTGCGGGTACAGGGACGAAGAACGCCTGCCGGCCGACAGGAACCGAATCTCGCGCCACTACTACGACGTCTCGATGATTACGGCAACCGATGTTGGCAGGTCTGCCTTATCCGATATGGACCTGCTGGACGCAGTCCGGGATCACAACCTCATTGCCTTCCGGCAGGCCTGGAAGCGGTTCGAAGAGGCCGTCCCCGGATTGGTGAGACTGGTTCCGCAGGCGTACCTGCGTACAGTGATCGAGCGGGATTACCGAGCGATGCAGGGCATGATCCTCGGTGACGTGCCCGATTTCGAATGGATCATGGAACAGCTTGAGTGGGCCGAAGCCACGATCAACGAGAACTGAGCTCGACTTTGTACAATTTTGGTCCAGTCAGTGCGTATAACAGACCGCTTGTATCAAGCACTGCAGCGATGCCAAGGCATCGCTGAACGTCGCCTGCTGCCTTGGCATACCAGGCGAGCCGGCGTACCGATAGGCCACCCCCCAGGTACAGACCGTGCCTCTTACGGACACCCAGCAGATGACAGCAACCCTGATCGGCTACGCCCGTTGTTCCACGGACAAGCAAGACCTGACGGCACAGAGACAGGCACTCGCCGATCTCGGCGTCGCACCGGATCGCATCTACATGGACAAGGGTCTGGCCGGCACCAACCGCGCCCGGCCCGGCCTGGATCAAGCCATGGCAGCAGTGCGCAAGGGTGACACCCTGGTGGTGCCAAAGCTGGACCGCTTGGCCAGATCGGTTCCCGATGCCCGGCACATTGCCGATCAGCTGCAGGCCAAGGGGGTGAAGCTCGCCCAGGGCAGTAATATCCATGACTCCAGCGACCCGATGGGCAAGATGTTCTTCAATATCTTGGCCACCTTTGCCGAGTTCGAGGCCGACCTCATTCGGATGCGCACGCGTGAAGGGATGGCCATCGCCCGTGCCAAGGGCAAGTTGCGGGGCAAACAGCCCAAGCTCTCCGAAAAGTAGCAACGGGAACTCTGCCGCATGCACGCCACCGGCGACTATTCTATCAGCGACTTGGCCGAGGTCTTCGGGGAGTGCCAAAAAGTGTGGGCGACTGTGGATCTGTGCGTGCGAGGGAAATTCGAGACGTGGCACCCAGGATCGAAGGTGCCTGGGATCGGATGCCGGAACTGAAACATGCGTCGCCTGAGTGCCCCCCGCTTTTTGGCACTCTCGGCAGAATGGCGTCATCGCAAGGTTTGTATCCAGAATTACTTTAAGGCCACATAAGGCTGTCTGGGGCAGGGTGACGTGTTTAACACACTGTATTAAAATATCAAGACAGGAATTGCAGAGTGAACTGACGCCGCCGGAGGACATCTTCATGGGAAATACGCCGTGCACGAGTTTCAACCTGCCCGCCGAATTCGTGTCAAGGCTCGATGAACAAGTCGAAGCTCTGAACGTCAACCTTCCAATGAGCACAAACCGAACCGCTCTGATGCGAATGGCCTACTACAAGACGATCAGGGAGGATTCGGCAACACATGGCAAATTCAGGACTGCAATTGCAAAAATGCAGGCGGGCGACGTGCAGGGTGTCCCTTCCCAGATCGTATCGGTACGCCTTTTGACCGACATGCGGGACGGGCTGAATGCGCTTGCTGAAAGGTATGGCATCAGCGTGTCATGCGTCATGACGCTGATGTTGGAAATCTCGCATCAGCAAATCGGCATCAAGGAGGGCAAGACGATCATCGGCATGCCTGTGGAGGCGTGGAAATATCGACCGCTCCGCATTTCTGATAATGACGCGGCAAGGGATCACCGGGCGGGGTCATGATGGGCCATGAATTGAACGCACGGAGCAGGTCGGATCGCGGTGGCGGCGTGGTTCGACGGCATCTGGGGACCGAAAGGAATGGCTGGAACACGGAAGGCGGAACAGTGATCCTGCCCGGCGAACCCGGTATTGACTGTCTGTCACGGATCATGACGGAGTGTCGGACGGGTTTTCTGATCCGTTCCGTGGGGTTCCGTCCTGATTCAGCCATGCCTGCTCTTCGCCTTGGCGGGAACACTCGTCTCGAATTCCCGTTCGGTTCCTCGCAGCCATCGCTCCAGGTCCAGCAGGGTTCCGGGTTCAGCCTCCTTGTGCAGTGCACATTCCCAGACGATCGCGACCCGCCAGCCAACCTCGAGCAGGCGGTGCCGATTGCGCCGGTCCCGTTCCGTGTTGGTGTTGAACTTGGCCTGCCAGAACTCCCTGCGGGTGGCCGGGGTGGTTGTGTACGGGCAGCCGGCATGCCGGTGCCAGAAGCACCCGTGAACGAAGCATGCCGTCTTGAATTGACGAAACACGAGATCAGGAGTGCCGGGGAGTTTCCGGTCATGCAGACGGTATCTCAGGCCGCGGGCATGAAGGGCCCGGCGAAGAGCGAGTTCGGGCTTTGTATTCCTGCCGCCGATTCCAGCCATCATGCGCGAACGGGTAGCCTGATTCACTATGTCCGGCATCGTCGATCCTGCGAGGTATTCAGGCGGTACAACCAGAAAAGGGTCTCACGGAAAGTCCCGTCTTGGTGCCGGCGCGCACGCGCGGACAACGGGAATCCTGTTTCCGGAGCCAGCCGTGGAGCGGTCGGGAAGCACGTTTTCCTGCGGTTTTCCGATTCCGGGCAGTCGGCAGTACCGACGGTTTCCATGTCGTCTCGCCGTCGAGGCGGAAAGCCGTGAGACGGAAAATCGTGCCAATCGTGGACCTGTTTTCGGGTCCGGGCGGTCTCGGAGAGGGATTCTCCGCATATCGGAGCCCGGGTGACCGACGCAGATACCGCGCAGCCTTGTCCATCGAAAAGGATCCTTCTGCGTATCGTACGCTGCGGCTGCGTGCCTTCCTGCGCAAGTTCAGGGCAGGCTTCCCTCCAGAATACTACGATTTTCTGAATGGCGTGATCCCGAAGGAGCCCGACTGGGCGAAGCTTTATCCCAAGCACTGGACTGCTGCCTGCGACGAGACCCGGTGCCTGGAACTGGGGACGTCCTCTGCCAGTACCTTCCTGGAGCAGCGGATCGCACGAATCCGGACAGAGCACGAGGGACGGACCGTGCTGCTCGGGGGCCCGCCGTGCCAGGTCTATTCCGTGGCGGGCAGATCCCGAAATTCCGGCAAGATCGGATACGATGCCGACGAGGACGATCGCCAGTTGCTCTACGAACCTTACGTGCAGGTGCTCTCTCAGCTTCAGCCGGCGATTGCCGTCATGGAGAACGTCAAGGGGATGCTCTCCGCGCGGCGGAACGGAAGACTGATCTTTCCGGAAGTGATGCGTAAGCTCCGGCATGCGGGCAGCATCAATGCGTATCAGCTGTTTGCGCTTGCTCCCCCCTCGGGGATCTGTTCCTGGGACGAGGCATCGAAGCCGAGGGACTTCCTTGTGCATGCAGAGGAGCACAGCGTGCCGCAAGCCCGCCATCGCGTTTTCGTCATCTGTGTGCGACGCGATGTTGCTGAAGCGCTTCCGGAAGAATGTCTGCCGCGACTCGATCGACAGGATGGCACGGTTTCGGTTCGTGACATCATCAGTGCCATGCCGAAGCTTCGCAGTCGCCTCAGTCAGAATGACGATCCCGGCTCGTGGCAGGACGCCGTGCGATCGGTCTGCGAACTGATCCTCGCGCATCGGCCGATGATGTCCCAGGATGAGGAAAGACGGTTCCGGATGGCTCTTGGCCGTGCCTTGCTCACTGCCAAGGGGGCCGCGCCGCCGTGGCGGGAAGCACGTGGCGGGCTTGCCTTGCCTTCCGGTTGTCCTGCAGACCTCCGCGACTGGATATCCGACGAGAAGATCGAGGTGCTGCCCAACAATGAGACGAGAAGGCATATCCCCGCCGATCTCGCCCGCTACCTGTTCGCCGCGGCGTTCGTTCGCGCCTTCGGGCGATCTCCGAAGACCCCGGATTTTCCCGAGGCGCTGATGCCGGACCACGCGAACTGGAGCACGGGGATGTTCGACGACCGCTATCGGGTGCAGCTTCTCGATGGGCCGTCCACGACGGTCACGAGTCACCTCTCAAAGGACGGCCACTATTTCATTCATCCCGACCCGGCTCAGTGCCGGAGCTTTACCGTGCGGGAGGCGGCACGCCTTCAGACCTTTCCGGACAACTACCTTTTCCACGGCAGTCGCACGCAGCAGTACATTCAGGTGGGCAATGCAGTCCCGCCTTTTCTCGCTTGGCAGATTGCCCGGGCTGTCTGGGGCATCATTGACCATCATGATCATATCGCGGCACGTACGCGACCACGCGTTCGGCCCTCTCTGGGCAGACAGCCCGTCGTCGCATTGCACAGACCACTCGACCGCCAAAATACCAAGGGCGACTTCTGCGCAACAGGGAAAGCCTGACATGGAGATGCGGAGAGAAGCGAATGCAAGAAACAGTTCAGATCGTCTAGACAAGAAGTATCTGAGGCCTGCATTCAGAATGGCCGTCCTCAATGGTGCTGTGGAATCGGTCCGTTTGCATCTTCGTGCTGGGGAAGATGTTAATGCGGTTGACGAAAAAGGCCGTTCCCCCTTGATGCTTGCCGCATCCAAAGGACGTGTCGATATTTGCGGTCTGCTGTTGGCCGAGGGAGCCGATCCTGCACTTAGAGACAATGGCGGGAACGATGCCCTTATCTTGGCTCTTGGCCAAGGCCGAACTGAGATTGCAACACTTCTTTCCAATGCTTGTGCGGCAGTCGAAGGGCCATTGCAGCACAATGCCGGAAATGACGACGATCAGGCCCTCAGGCGATACCAGACTTCTTCTCACCCAGATCAAAATGACGGGATGGGGACTGCGAACGAGACGGTCCTTTGCGATCAAGGTTTTTTCGCTGCTGGACATGGCATCCCAGAAGACAAAGCATTTGGAAAATGCCAAGTTCCGGGGTCCCGCTATTGGCGGGACACGAACGAACTGCTTGACCTCTCCGCTTGGGAGGAGGAAACCGACGGGCCTCCCCCGACGAATGACCTGTCATGCGCCAAGGAGGCGACAGACCTTCAAACTCGGATCTCCGATCACACCCCGATCGACACGGACGAAGGTTGGGAAGAGGTCACGGTGGACCTTCCCGATCTGGATGACCTTTTACGCCGTCACATTCCGCTGAGTCCGCAGGATGAGCAATCGCTCCGGACACTGGTTCTTGAGGGATTAAGGGATAAACACATACGGAACGAAAGAATTATCTCTGCGCTTCCCGTGGAAACTGAGGATGACGCATCCGTCGGAGAGGACCTAGGGGGTTGCCTGCGGCTGGTCCTTGGCGACCTTGGCGTCGTGGTCGATGATGACCCCTTCGCACTGGAAACCTTCATCCATGCCGACGAGGATGAAGAAAGGTTTGGGGACCAAGTCAGCGAAGCGCTTGCGTTTCTCGGTCAGCTTTGGGCGAACCAGGTCAATCCTTTCGCTCTCTACTGCAAGGAGCTAGGGGTTGACCTTCTGACGCGGGAAGACGAAACAGCGCTAGGAATGGCCATGGAGGCGGGAAAAATTGATGTGCTGACGGGCTTGGCCAGGAGTCCGGCGACAAGATCAAGACTGCTTGCCGATGTGACAGGTGTACTGAGCGGTGACACTCCAGTGCGTAGCATATTCGCTGTGGGCAGGGGGGGCGAGAGCTCTGACAACGAGGCCAGGAGCGCCGAAGTCCAGAACGAGGATGATCAAGTAGACGGTGTGTTTACTTCCGAAGCGGGCAACCCATCGCTGCTTGAGGATATTTCGAGACCTTTGAAGATGATAATGAATTGTTGCCTGCAGGCTGAGCCGGATGTGGCCAAGCTTGCGGATCATCTTCTGGAGGCAGAGCCTGAACCAGGATATTTCATGGAACTAAGGCGGATTGCCGAACAGGATCCGCTGTGCGGAGATGCAAGGCAGAGGATCAAGTCAGGACTCGAAAAAGCTGAAACCGCAAAAAAACGTCTTGTGGAAGCCAATCTCAGGCTTGTGATCTGGGTTGCAAGGAAGCACGGTGGCTTGCCCCTCATGGACAGGATACAGGAAGGCAACATAGGCCTTATAAGGGCTGCCGAGCGATTCGACTACAGGCGCGGCACAAAATTTTCCACTTTCGCTGTCTGGTGGATCCGCCAAGTGATCAATCGCGCAGTTGATGACCAAGCAAGAATTATCCGCCTCCCGGTGCATGTGCAGGAAAACTCTCGCAAGGTCGAAAGGGCTGAAGCACAGGTATATTCCGAAACTGGACGTGAGCGGGATATCCATCGAATCGCCAGTGTCACGCAATTACCTTTGGACCGGGTGGAGAGACTTCTGGATGTCCCGGACGAACCAATTCCGATGGAAGACGCATGGGACAAGGTTGTGCGTCTCGCTGACGAAGCCATCTCAGCACCGGAAGAAATCCTGGCCATTTCTGAAATGCCAGCCTTTGTAAGAAGCTACTTGGATTGTCTGGATGAAAGAGAGAAGGACATCATCTGCCGGAGGTTCGGCATGGGTTGCGATGAACAGACGCTTGAGGAGATCGGACAGTTCTATGACCTCACGCGGGAACGCATCCGCCAGATTGAATCCAAGGCATTGGAAAAGCTCGCCCATCCCGGTCGCATCAATCAGTTGCGGGATCTCTGGCAATCATGATCACGCCTTCAAACACAACGTTACCGCCGGGATCCCGTTACGCCCCGCCGCGCGCCGCGGCCATGATCGAGGCTCTTCGCGGTATCGGCTATTCCACCGCTACTGCCCTTGCTGACATTATCGACAACAGCATTTCGGCAAGTGCCCGGTCCGTGGATCTCGTTTTTGCGTGGAATGACGATGGCAGTCATGTGGCGATTCTGGATAACGGGACCGGCATGGACGCTGCTGAGCTCGACTCCGCAATGCGCCTTGGCGCACTCAGTCCGCTCGATCCGCGAGAGGCAGGTGATCTAGGACGTTTCGGCCTAGGTCTAAAGACGGCATCGTTCTCGCAATGTCGAAGGCTTACGGTCGCCAGCATCAAGGGTGGTTGCATGAATTGTCTTCGCTGGGATCTCGATCTCATTGCATCCAACCCGGACGACGACTGGCTTCTTCTTGAAGGGACGGCAAAGGGATCAGAGAGCCTGCTGAAACCCCTGCTCAGATCCGGAAGAGGGACATTGGTCCTCTGGGAGCGCTTGGACAGGATTGTCACTTCCGGCTTCACGGAACAGGACTTCCTTGATCTGATAGACGCTGTGGAGCGGCATCTAGCCATGGTGTTTCACCGCTTTCTCAAGGGTGCCCATTCCAATCTGCGCCTTTCCATCAATGGGAAAGCTGTGGCGCCATGGGATCCGTTCCTCAGGGATCATCCGGCGACATGGTCTTCTTCCGTGGAGAAGATTCCCAGCCCGTCCGGTGCGCTGGAGGTGCAGTGCCATGTCCTGCCGCACAAGGACCACCTCACAGCTCGCCTGGAACAGTCCGCCGCCGGACCGCATGGCTGGACGGCACAGCAGGGTTTCCATGTCTACCGGAACCGTCGCCTTCTTTTGGCCGGAAGTTGGCTCGGACTCGGGCAGGGAAGACTATGGACCAAAGAGGAGGCCCATCGCCTTGCCCGGATACGGCTTGATATCCCGAATTCCGCTGACGCCGACTGGAAGATCGACATCCGCAAATCGACAGCAAGCCCACCTGTGAGGCTGAGGGAACAACTGACGCGACTGGCAGATGACACCCGTGAGCGGGCCCGAAGGGTGTTCGCCCATCGTGGGCAGCCGGTCTCTGTACATGCCAACCGTCCAGTGATACAGGCGTGGCGAGCGGAGCATTCGGCAAGCGGCATCCGGTATCGCATCCATCATGAGCATCCGGCGGTTCGAACGGTGCTCGACGAAGCTGGCGGTCTTGCTGCCAAGATCAAGGCGATGCTTCGGGTGATTGAGGAGACGGTTCCAGTGCAGCGGATCTGGCTCGATACGACAGAAGGGCGGGAGACGCCGCGCAATGCCTTCTCGGGGGAGCCTCCGTCGGAAGTTCGTGCGGTGCTCATGGTAATGTACCGAAATCTGGTCTTGTACAAGGGTGTCTCCCCGGACTTGGCGCGGGAACAACTGCTTCACACCGAACCGTTCGACAACTACCCAGACCTCGTTGCAACTCTTCCCGACAATCCGCAAGCAGGAGGAGACAGTGTCGGCAACTGACTTGAGAATTATCAAGATCGTTCAGGAGCTGCTTTTCGATCAGGACGGCATGGTTGCGGTCACGCCAGCCCTGATCGCAGAAAAGATCGATTGTGCCCTCGCGCTGAATTCGAGGTGGCGAGATGAGCTGGATCGCCAAGCAGTAATGGATGAACTCATCCGCCGCTTCAGCCTGTGGATCGGCCAGGACGCCACGCTTCAGAGCGGTGAAGGACATAGGGATTGGCTGACCGCAGGGCGCAAGCAGGACTGGCGATATTGGCGGCGTTTTCGCGATTGGCTGGAGGGCCAGCTCGCAATCAGAGCCGTGGATGCCCTCGACCGTTCCACCGATTCCGTCCTCTCCCTGTTGGAGGACCCATCTCGCGAGGGCCCTTGGGACCGCCGTGGGCTTGTTGTCGGGCATGTGCAGTCGGGCAAGACGAGCCACTACAGTGGCCTCATCTGCAAGGCCGCGGATGCCGGCTACAAGATCATCATCGTCCTCGCGGGACTGCACAACAACTTGCGCGCACAAACTCAGGTGCGCCTGGACGAGGCGTTTCTTGGTTTCAAGACCAGTGCCATCGATGGCGACCCCTTTGTAACCATAGGCGTGGGAAAATTCGATTCTGACCAAAGCATACGGCCGAACTATGCCACGAACCGCACAGAGAGGGGCGATTTCAGCACTCGAATCGCCCGCAGCCTCGGCATCACCCCGGAACAGCGCCCTTGGCTGTTTGTGGTCAAGAAGAACAAGACTGTTCTTGAACGCCTGCTTGGCTGGATACACAACCACGCGGCCGACACACACGACAGGGAGACCGGGCGGCCCATGGTCACCAACCTCCCGCTCCTTCTCATCGATGACGAGGCCGATCACGCAAGTGTGGATACCAGGGAGATGCTGCTCGACGAGAACAGCGAACCGGATGAGGAACACAAGCCTACAACGATCAACCGGCTTATCCGCAGCATCCTGTACAGTTTCTCGCGATCCGCATGTGTTGGCTATACCGCAACGCCTTTCGCGAATATCTTCATCCACGAACAAGGCCGCACGCGCGCGGAAGGCTCGGACCTTTTCCCCGAGGCGTTCATCATCAATCTGGCGGCGCCTTCCAACTATGTCGGTCCGGTGAAGGTATTTGGGAGTCGTGTTGAAAACGGACGCAGTGGCGGGCTACCCCTGGTGCGTCAGGTGACGGATTTCCATGAATGGGTACCGACAGGGCATAAGAACGGCCACCAGCCCCTTTGCGAGGGAATGGACGAAATTCCTCCATCCCTAAGCGAGGCCATCAACGCTTTTCTTCTTTCCTGCGCATTGCGGCGGTTGCGCGGCCAGGCAAGGGAACATTGTTCAATGCTTGTACACGTCACCCGCTTCACTTCGGTCCAGCGAACGGTTCACGCCCAAATTGGGGATCAGGTGCGCCGTCTGAACCAGCGGCTTGTCCGTCGCATCGGTCATGAGTCGATCCTTGCTGAACTGCGAGCGTTATGGGAGCGTGATTTTGTTGCCACCACTGCCTTCTTGGCCGACGAATCTGAAGATATCAGACGCTATCGGAACGTGCGGTGGGAGGAGGTCGAAGCGACCCTGTCGGAGGTCGTCGCCGACATCCAAGTACGGATGATCAACGGGACCGCCGGGGATGCCCTGGACTACGCCGACAATCAGGAAATAGGGCTGAAGGTGATCGCCGTTGGCGGCGACAAGCTTGCGCGCGGACTTACCCTCGAAGGATTGACCGTCAGCTATTTCCTGCGTGCTTCCAAGATGTACGACACCCTGATGCAGATGGGGCGCTGGTTCGGCTATCGCCCAGGGTACATCGATCTGTGTCGGCTCTATACCACTCAGGATTTAGTCGAATGGTTCGAGCATATTGCAGATGCCTCGGAGGAACTTCGCGAGGAATTCGATTTCATGGCAGCAAGCGGTGCAACGCCACGGGAATACGGTCTCAAGGTGCAGTCCCATCCGACGCTCATGGTGACATCGAAGCTCAAGATGAGAACAGCCAGGGATCTTGAGTTGTCTTTCAGCGGCCAGCTTCTGGAAACTGTGACCTTCTACCGAGAGCCCAGCATTCTTCAGGGGAACCTTGATGCCGCGGGAAGGTTGCTTTTGTCGCTCGGCACGCCGCAATCTAATCCGAGGCGACGCGGCAACGCCTGGGAAGGAAGCCATCTGTGGGAGGGCGTGCCGGCCACCGATATCGTCACTTTTCTTGACGGCTATCGGAGCCACCCGGAGGCACACAAAGTCAACAGTGCCCTTCTCGCAGAGTTCATTCGGTCGCTTGCTTCGGAGAACGAGTTGACTCGATGGACGGTCGCTCTTATTGGTGCGAGTAGGGGCGAAGGGAGTATCTGCCCCCTTTCTGGTGGAATTGTGGTCAGAATGCTGATGCGCTCCGCGCATGGACGGCATCCCGACCGCTACTCGATCGGCCGTCTCATGTCACCCCGTGACGAGGCTATTGACCTGAATGAGGCTACGTGGATGGAAGCCCTGGACAAGACGATCGAGGCGTTCCATGCCGATCCCGGGAGGAGCAATTCCAGGGAAGAGCCTACAGTGCCCAGCGGAAGGGCCATCAGGGATGTTCGCCCCAAGGCTCGTGGCGTCATGTTCCTTTATGTGCTCGATCCGACCTTGGCCGGTCCGGGTTCCGGCTTGTCGGAGCAATCGCCGCCGGTCTTGGGTTTCGCCCTCAGTTTCCCCGCGAGCAATTCAGGAATCCGCGTGAAATACAAAGTCAATAACATCCTCTGGGGACAGGAATATGGCGGCTCCGAATGACATGGACGGTCTTCGTGCCGCTTGGCGGGCGCTAGCCAGCAACCGGCATGGCGAAGGTTGGCGAACTATTCCGATTACAGTCCGCGCCCCCTGCGCGCTCTTTGCCGGCAGACGGATGCCCGGTGGCGAGGAGGCCATGCTGATCGGATTCCGTACCATCCGCAATGTTCCGGATTCCCATCTGCCCCAAGGCCGTGGGTTCCAGGTTTGCAGGCTCCAAGCCGACCCAACCGGCGACGGCCGTACCATGTTGGCGTTGACCCGGGCGTCAATCGGAAGCCCCGAGCTGTTCGCCATGATGGCCGAGGATATGGTCGACCTTTTGAACGGCTGCACGACATCGGAAGAAGAGGAGGTTTTCCAGCGTTTCCTCGCACGCATTCGCGCTTGGCAGGACTTCATGGACCGACGCAAGGAAGGGGTTCTTTCTGCAGAGGCTGAGCAGGGCCTGTTCGGGGAACTCGTTATGCTGGAGTGTATGATGGACACGGGTGTACCGGCGAGGGATATCCTGGATGCTTGGCAGGGGCCGCTGGGCGGTCTTCAGGATTTCATACTTGGCACCGGTGGTATCGAAGTGAAGACGACCCTTTCCGCTGTCGGATTTCTCGCGATGGTGTCTTCCCTTGGGCAACTAGACGAGGATCTGCGTCAGCCGATCTTCTTGGCCGCCGTCAGGCTCGCCCTTCATCCTTCCGGCACGACGCTCGTCGAAATGTCTGACGCCATAAGGACGAGGCTTGGCGACAATCAAGGTGCGCTTGAAATATTCGAGACCCGCCTGATGCAAGCCGGTCTTCTCCGTACGGCGGCCGGACGGTACACTCGTCGCTTCCTCCACGCCTCCAGCGCCATCCTGGCCTTGCAGGAGGATTTTCCACGATTGACGCGCGCTAACGTCCATCCCGTGATCAGGGAGGCCTGGTACGAGATCGATCTCGATCTGGCTGGAGCGGAGGATATCGGCCTGCAAGGGGCGCTTGAATCTTTGGGGGCAATTTGATGGAGCTGGGGGAATTCCTATTGCAGACACGGGCGGAGGTGAAGGAGGAGATAGCCGACCGTCTCTCCGTTCCGGGCGGCGCCTACCCGTACGAGGAAACGGTCTTCACCGAGGTGATCATGGAACACATGACAGAGGTGGGAATGACCTTTGAACCGCAGGCATGCCATTACTCGGCGACCGTCGGCAACGCCAAGCTACGTCTGAGTGGCTTGGCAGTCTCGGATGACGGCGACCAACTCGACCTCTGTGTAAGTCTCTATGAAGGTGTGGAGACGTTAACCCCCATTTCCGACACTGAAACCAAGAAGGCTGCCGAACAGTGCCTCCGTTTTCTGACCAGATGCGCCGAGGGGCGTCTTGCGTCGATGATGGATCAGTCCAACGACGCTTACAGCGTTGCACACACCATACATGAGAGTTACCCCTCGCTCGATCAGATCCGCATCTTTGTCCTGACGGACAGACTGGCGAAGACGAAGAATTTCAAGACCCGAAACGTAAAGGGCAAGACGATCAAGCTGGAAGTCATGGACATCGAACGACTCTGGCGCCACTGGGCGGAAGGCAAGCCTCGAGACGAACTGGTGGTCAATTTCGAGAACGTGTCCGGCAACCCCTTGCCCTGCGTCTACATACCTGGTGAAGAGATGACGGACTACGATTATGCCCTCACCGCCATCCCCGGCGAGGCACTGCGTTTCGTCTACGAGAAATACGGCTCACGGTTGCTGGAAGCCAACGTCCGCTCTTTCCTCAGTGTAACCGGCAAGGTGAACCGGGGGATCCGGGACACGCTGAAGGAAAACCCCGAACAGTTCATGGCCTTCAACAACGGCATCGTTGTTGTCGCAGACGAAATTCATTTCGGCCGGACCGCCGATGGCGCCCCCAGCATCTCTTGGTTGAAGGGCATGCAGATTGTCAATGGCGGCCAGACGACGGCGTCCCTCTATTTCACCAAGAAGAGAAACCCGGAAATCGACCTGCGACGCGTCCGTATTCCTGCCAAGATCATTGTACTCCGCTCCCAAGATGTCGATGGAGAGGAGGGATTGATTTCCGACATCTCGAAATACGCCAACAGCCAGAACTCAGTGAAACTATCCGACCTGTCGGCGAACAAGCCCTTCCACGTCAAAGTTGAGCAGTTGTCTCTCACGACCTACTGTCCCGATGGAGTCAGCCGCTGGTTCTACGAGCGGTCGGCAGGAAGCTACAAGACCATGCTGGCGCGTGAGGGAACGACGCCCGCACGGCTCAGAAAGCTCAAGAATGACATCCCATCATCCCGAAAGATCACCAAGACAGACTTGGCGAAGTTCCTGAACGCTTGGGACTGCAAGCCTCAATTTGTCAGTTTCGGCGCACAGAAGAATTTCGAACGATTCATGGAAAATGTCGGGGATAGTGAGCATCAGAGCGCGGCACCCCTCCCCGATCTGGCGGAATACAAGCAGATGATTGCAAGGGCGATCATTTTCAAGACAACTCACAAGCTGGTCAGACCGATGTTCCCCGCCTTCCAGGCCAATGTCGCCGCCTACACCGTGTCTGTGCTGTCCTCACGGATCGGCAGCCGGCTTGATCTCGACAGAATCTGGCAGCAGCAGGCCATCTCCGCGCGGCTCGGAGAACAGGTCCATATCTGGGCGCGGGAGGTGAACGACCTGCTCTACGTCAGCGCCAACGGGCGGATGATTTCTGAATGGGCCAAGAAGGCTGAATGCTGGGAAACTGTGCTCAACAGAGATCTCTCCACGCCGCTCACCGGTATCCCGGAAATGCGATGAAGCCAAGGTGGATGATAGCCCATGCCGGAATATTGACAGGGGCATTGACCCAGCCCAGGCTTTCGCGTAAGTCAGACAAGGTCTTGATCTTGAACCCGGATACGCATATTGCATAGGATTGGCGGAGAGACTCCGTTGAGAGCTGACATAGTGCCTTGACCTGGGAATGGTGTAAAAATCGGCCTGACTTTCGGGAACATTGATGGTCGTCGATCCAGGCCCTTGAATCGGGGTCGCAGTTTGAGATATTCCAGGGTCAGGGATGGCCTTGCCGCAAATCGCGTAGCGCTCAAATGCGCAAGCGGAAGCGTGACAGGCTCCACCGAGTCCAATGGTGTGTGAGAAAGCTTATGAATGAATGGCCGTTGCAGGATGCCAAGAACCGATTCAGTGCCATTGTCGATGCCGCGGTCGCGGGGGATCCGCAAAGGGTGATCCGACGCGGAAAGCCCGCGGTTGTAGTACTCGCAGCCGAAGAATATGAGCGACTCTGCCAACTGGAGAAAACAAAGGCACCAACGTTCGCTGAATTGCTGCTCGCGATCCCGCAGGATGACGGAGAATTCGAGTCGCTCCGACTGCCCTCCCGACCGGCTGACTTTTGATGTTCCTGATCGACACGGATATTCTGTCGGCCCTGCGTAAACGACAGCGCAATCCACATGTCGTCCAATGGATGCTGGATCAGCGGATGACGGATTTGTACTTGAGCGTGGTGTCCCTTGGGGAGATCGAGCGGGGAATCACGCAGCAACGTCACCGCGACCCAACGTTTGCGCATGTGCTGACCGCTTGGTTAGACAACGTGCTCGCGTTGTACCACACGCGGATTCTCGACGTTGACCTGCCTACGGCGCGGCGATGGGGCCGTCTATCCGCCGCGCTCGGGCATGAAGGTGCTGACCTGTTGATCGCGGCCACAGCGCTCGAACACGGATTGACGGTGGTGACCCATAACGTTCGGGACTTCGAACCGACGGGAGTGCCGGTGCTGGATCCCTCGGTCCTGTAGGGATGAAGATATGAACCCATCCCTTAAGGAATCGGGGTCAGTGGGGGCAGCCGCTCAGTTGGACCGCCTGAACGTGCTGAAGATAGGGCATCTACGCGTGCCGTTGACACCTTTCAGGACCAGCTTGTCCCACCCGGCCGTCTCGTCTATTGGCATGATAATTCAGGAGGCTGATTCACGGGTTCCCCGAAGAAATGTTTCCCACCTTTGTGCAAGTGCTTCACGGCTGGGGCCGCTCGTCGCCCGCACGTCGACCTTCAAGCCGTGGAGTGCCTCGTATCCGGCTTTGCGGGCGGCGGGCGACATGTGCACTTCGTGCGTGTCCGGATCGATACCCATAAGGTCGAGATCAAACAAGGTGTGCAGGTCAGCCCGAAGCAGCAAACCGTTGTCCGGATGGTTATCGGAGAGATTCCGATACGGCCAGATGTGGGCCGCCTCCACGATATCGACGAGCAGACATCTGGAAACCATGCATCTGGGGCCGTATCGCCTGATCAAATTGTTCCGGAATGTGCGTTGGCCACGACGCGCGCGAATAGTTGTCAGCACCTTTTCCCGGCTATCTGTGGCTGAAGGCTGGTAGCCTGCTGGGGCTTCGTCATCACGATCGTCCGCGTCGTTCGGCGTCAGCGATCTCGTTTGGGCCGCGCCCGCAAGCAGGTCTGCCAAGTATGGCACCTGAGAGCGAAGCGCGAGACGATCTGGATTCAGCTCCTCAATCGATATTTGATCGCTGGGCCTTAAGGCTGCCTTCTTGATTTCGGATGTCTGGATGTCCACCGGCGGCGATTGGAATGTTCCCTGGAAGTGCGCCTCGTAAAGCGTGACCGTAACCGTCTCCTCCGCAGGGTCACTAAACTCGTGGCCTTTGTTACATCTCCAGCGTGGTGACTTTGTCCTTCGCTCCTTTATTCCGGTGGTGCCGCACATCGGGCACCGGAATCGCTGTTTCGATCCCTGACGAGAAGTCACCTGCTCGACCCTTGCTACGCCAAGCATTCTGTTCCGATCACGGAGCAGGACGACGTCTCCTGCGGAAAGCTGGAGGCTGTTGGCTACGTCACTATCGTAACGATAGACCTCGGTGAGGTCGTCCTCGTAACCTGTGTTCCCTGCATACTGACGTCTCCCGGTTATGACGATCAGCGCCCAAGCTCTTCGACCGACAACTTTCATTTTCTCACTCTTGTTCAGCCCCGCCTGCCGTATCAGATGGCCCGGAGAACCCGATGACGGCTTTGGCCCCGGTTGAGTTGTGTGAGGATACGCCGAGGATAGGCCGTGTCGTCGACATAGTTGAGCAGGTTGATGGCCTTTTGTTGACCCGTCCCAGTTCCATGATTGTCAGCGGCAGGCTGGAGGGACATTCGCTTCTCAGAAAAGAGCGCACCAGTTCCGAGGCCTGCACGGTGCCGAGCTTAGCGCAACTTCTCGTTCCAATGATTGTCACGGGCCGAATCCGGGCGTGGCAGCCCAGGTCTGTCCAGGCTGCCTTGGCTCTGCTTAACGTAATTCTGGATACAAACCTTGCGATGACGCCGATCGCCCAACAAGTTGAAAGGAGAGCCAAAATGTCAAGGCAGCTTCTGCTCGATCTGAATGGCAACAATAGCGGATTGTTTCTAAGGTGGTTAAATGCTTTCGATGGGGAACCAAGGATTGCCTGGTACCCTTCCTCTGGTGAAGATTTCAGAGATTTACTTTATCTGAACCCACGATACTCAGACCTCAGCCCTGCAACCAGAGCAGAACCTCGACACCCTGACATTTTTCTGCATACAGACTATTTCCCATGGGAAAGAGCGGCCCTTTTGCATGAGAGGGTGATCTACGATGATCTCAGGACCGTGGTTGAACGTCGCGGTATAGAAGAATTGCCAAGGTGCAATCTTCCCATCGATCCAGGAATCGTGGACTTCCCTGAAGGGGGTCCCGCGACTGGCCGTGTGGTTTTCCTGGACATTTCTGTGACCTCGGAGAAACTGGGCAGCTTTTCTGCTCCTGTTGTTTATGCCTTCGTTGAAAATGAGGCTTTTTGTGCAAGGAAAATTCTCGCCAAGAAAGGAAAGATGTCGCACGTGATTCATGTCCGTTATGGTGGTGGGGCTGGTGGAGGAGGAAAATCATCTGGCATTTGGTTGTTAAATGTCTTGCGGAAGATACAGTGTGAATGTTTTGTAACAGACAGCCACCACCACAGGCAAACAGGTGACCAACGGACCTATGGACTTTATCCTGATCTTTCGGGGAATGAGGATACAGAACAACTTGAAGGGCCAATAAGAACTGTGTCCAGTAAAAGTTGGTCTTGCAATGGATGTGTCTCATGGAAAATTATTCGGCCAGCCTGACAAGGGGCTTCCACGGCACGGTACCTGTGCAGGGCAATCGCATTTTAACGATGCCAACAGTGGGCTCTCTCCAGGCCCTATGATAGGTTCCTCAGGTCGCTACACTTACTCCCCGTGTCTCGTTTCGACTCAGGAGCCCGCAGGTTCTTCAGCATCAGGACAGGGGCGGAACTGTGCTTCTCAGGAACGCGGCGCTCGCGTTCGACAGCCGCACTTCGGCCTTTTAGGGTTTGCGATAGTAACGGAACAATTTTGGACATCAAGGGATCCAGCCACTTGGTTCCGATAAGTCGGCTTATGTCAACTTTGACTTGGCGTGGTTGCTGGCTGAAATGGCTTTCGGACAGGCTTTCCCACCGGCGCCGGGACGCCCCGGGCCTGAAAGGTTCGGGGCCTGCATCCGGGTGGAGCGCCGGTGGGGTCGGTTGCAGAAAAGGGCGAAATGACAGTGCTAAGCGCCCGATCCAGTAGCCGAGTGAGCAAGCGGCTGTCCGCCCCAGAAGACTTGTGCTTCGCCACACGACGCCTCTGGTCTAACGCCTCTCTACAGCCCCCACTTTCTCACGGAGTTCCTTTCCGGCCTTGAAGAATGGCACCTTCTTGCAGGGAACCTGGACTGCGACGCCGGTCTTGGGATTGCGCCCTTGTCGGGCATTGCGGCTCCGGGTTCGAAAACTGCCGAAACCTCGCAGCTCCACTTTGTCCCCCTCCTGCAAAGTCTCGGTAATGCACGCGAGCAAAATGCCGACGATGGCTTCGGTCTGCCTTTTGGTAAGGTGGACTCTGGCGGCAACTCTTTCAGCGAGTTCTGCTTTTGTCATGTCTCCAGCCCCAATGAAGGAACACGTTCTGTATAGACAAGGCCGCCAACTAACTGCTCATCTTTTTCCGCGCCGAGCCATTCGTTCAACTTCGAGGCGTCGGCGCGGGTCGCAGACAGCATTGCGGCCGACATCTTGTAGCGCAGCGGTGCTGACAATCCGTGGCAGCGGCGGTCGTCCGGATCGCGTGCGGCGACCGCCGAACCTGGGTCATTCAATTGTCAGTTCAGGAAGGCCGCGCACAACCTCCATGGTCTCCAGGCTGACGGTGATGATCCGCAGGAACAGGTTGAGCGGATAGCGGGGGTCGCCGACGGTCTCGATTGCGTAGCGATTGGCGTCGTTAACGATCCCGCTCGCCTTGTCGGTCCTGACGCCCTGGCGTTCCATGACCCAGGCGAGTGCGGGCTTGCCGTTGACGACGTATTCCCATGCTGCCTCGGGGATGTCGCGAATGGTGATGTGGGCGTTGTAGATTACCGTCGAGCGGTCCTTGTTTCTGCCCGATCCCGGATGCCGCATCTTTGTGACCCGGTACACCTCCTCGGGTGCTGTCATGAGCAGCTTGCCGCCGGTGTCGATGGTGGCCAGATAGGGTTCAATCGACTCGTAGCCGACATGCAGTTCGCCGAGTCGCTTCCCGGCGTCCCGAAAGGCGCGATAGTCCTCGACCGGCTTCACGCAGGGGATACGCGGCAACTCCTTGGAGAGGTTAGCCCGGAAGCGGCTGCGGTAGTCTTCGGAATGCAGAAGCCCATAGATGTAGTGGAAGATGTCCTCCCGACTGACAGACTCCGTCGGGTATGCGGTACGAAAGTACTGAAGGCCGTAATCGCTGATGGCGTCGAGACGCCGGTAACCGGGAATGCGCTCTCCGAGCAGGTCAGCTTCGGCGTCATCGTTCCCTTTGTAAAGCCAGAATGGAAAGCACTGGCCCGTGTCGATTGTGTGCAGATTCGGCAAGGCGTCCATCATCAGCGCAGAAAATCCCGAGCGCCCACCCTTTCCCGTTAGCGCGATCACCCGGTTGGACAGTTCGGCGTTCGGGAAAACGCGGGGCATCTGATAGACCATCTCATTGAGGCGACGGCTGAAGAACTGCCATTGCTTCGCAAAGGGGCGATACACGCAGGGGACGAATACGCCATCGCTTTGTTGGAGTTCTTTCCCCTTTCGGACATCCTGCTTGAGAGAGCGGGTCCAGCTGATCCTGTTGGTATCGACGGTTACGAAGTCATCGATATTCGGTAGCGCACCTCCTGTGGGCTTTGCGGTTTCAGTCGCAATCTTCCAGCGCGCCATCTCATCGTTGTAGAACTCAATCGTTGATCCAATGTTTTCGGCCAGCACTGTCCGAGAAAAGTTGATGCACCAAGGGTCCCTGTTGGTGACCACGCCGAGAGAGTAGTTGTCGAACAGAACGTCCCCGGCGTTGTCTTTCTTGTCGCCGATTCTCGTATAGACCTCGAAGCCCGCGTTGCGCTGATCCAGCCAGTCGCCATGCGAGTCGGGGGTAACTCTGGTCCATCCGTGGGCATCCTCGATTCCACGGACGCTGCCAAAGCACTTGACGATATCCAGCTTTTGTTTCCGGTCAAGATCGTCCCCGACGGCATGGAACAGAATGCGGCCCTGCTCCGAGGCATCAGGGTTCTTTACGAAGACCGTGATGGCGACCGGCGTTCGAGTGCCTTCGCCAAAAACATTGCCCCGTTCCCGCCTACGCCGTTCGCCTGAAGTGTATGCATCCCCGCGCAGGTGGAACACATGCAGGCTGGCGAACTCCTCGGCGAGGCACTTGCGCAATCCGTCCATTGCATTGCTGTCAAGCCAGCCGGCGTTGGTGACGTACGCCATCACCCCGGCCCTCCCGAGCCGATCACTGCCCCAGCGGATCGCACGGATGTAGCTGTCGTAGAGATTTTGCAACAAGGTGGCGTTCGAACGTTCCGCGTAGGTCGAGCGGATCCTTTGGTCCAGTCGCGCATAGGCCACGTTCTTGGCGTTGTCGTTTTCGCTCTTCTGGCCCGCGGAATAGGGCGGATTACTGATGATGACCCGGATGTTCGTCCCCTTCTGCCGCTCGCGCCGGTCGGTGTTGTTCTTCATGTAGAAGGACAGCTCGTCGTCGCCCTCGTGCAGGGCGAACGTGTCGGTCAGGCAGATGCCGGTGTAGGGAAGATAATCGGTGCGCTCGGCAACCGAGTGAAAGACCGTCTCGATGTTGATCGCGGCGATGTAATAGGCGAGCAGCACGATTTCGTTCGCGTGAATCTCCTCGCGGTACTTGCGTTCCAGGTCTTCAGGCGCGATGAGGCCCAATTGCAGCAGCCGGGTGATGAAGGTTCCCGTGCCGACGAAGGGGTCGAGGATGTGGACGCCTTTAGAGCCGAGCGTCTGGCCGAACTCCTCCTCCAGTGCCTTGTTCACCGAGCCGATGATGAAGTCCACGATCTCGACCGGCGTGTAGACGATGCCGAGCATCTGGGTCGTGCGCGGAAACGCGTCCCGGAAAAACTTGTCGTATAGCTCGACGATCAGGTTCTGCCGCGCCAGCGGATCAGTAATTCCTGCCGCGCGCCGGCGCACCGAGGCATAGAAGCCTTCGAGCGTCTTGGCTTCCCGCTCGATTTGCGTCTCGTCGATGACCGACAGGACCTCCGTCATCGCGACCGAGACCGGGTTCCTGTCGACGAAGGTATGGCCTTGGAACAGCGCGTCAAACACGGGGCGGGTGATCAGATGCTGGGCCAGCATCTCGATGGCGTCGTGCTCGGTGATGGATTCGTTGAGGTCGTCGCGGAGTTCCAGCAGGAAGTCCTGGAAGAACGACCGGGCATGGCTGTCCGGTTGTTGCACGAGGCCAGTGATTCGGGTGATATGACGTTCCGCAATCTCCGCCACGTCCTTCGCCCAGTCTTCCCAGTAGTCGCGCGTACCGCACTTCTCGACGATCTTCGCTATCACGGCGCGCGAAAAGTCGTCGATGACCAGCGGCAAGGGCTCCTGGCGGTCGTCCTTGCCTTCGGAGTCGCCCGAGCCGCCCCGGCCGATCCCTGACCCACGCGCCAGGATACGGCTCGGCAGCTCTTCCACCTTTGCCGTTACCGCCTGGAGTTCGGCGTTGTCGACCGGCCGTCTGCCATCCACGATCGCGATGCGATCGCTGACATCCTGGCCGAGGCCGCCCTGGTTGATGACCGCGTCGAGCCTCTCGTCATGGGAACGGAGCGCGTTGAGAATTTGCCAGATGACGCGGTACTTTTCGTTGTCGCCGAGCGCCACGTCAGTAGGCACGCCCGGCGGGATGGCGACCGGCAGAATGACGTAGCCCATCCGTTTGCCGGGCGCCCGGCGCATCACCCGGCCCACCGCCTGCACGACATCGATCTGGCTGTTGCGGGGATGCAGGAACAGGACCGCGTCGAGAGCCGGCAGGTCAACGCCCTCGGTCAGGCATCGCGCGTTGCTCAGGATGCGGCATACATCGGCGCCCGCGTCCTCCTTGAGCCAGTCGAGCCTCTTGCCTCGCTCCCGGGCATTGTAGGTGCCGTCGACATGCTGCACCTCGCAGAACACACCGCTGCCTTCGGCGTCACTGCTTTCGAGCTGGAACTCCGCGACCACCTGCTCGAACTCGTCGCGGACCAGTTTCGAGCTCGCGATGCTCCTGCAGAACGCCAGGGCGCGGCGCATGGGACCCGAATCGTCCGCCGGTGTCTCCGTGAGGCCCGTCTTGGAAAGGGCCTTCCAGCAACCGACGATCTTCGTCGCGTCGTCCAGGACAAGCTCGCTGTCCGTGTCGGCTAGGCGCTTTTGTACCGCAGTGCTGACCTGCCCTTCGTCCATAGCCAAAACGATCACCCGGTAGTCCGTGAGAATGCCGCTCTCGACTGCCCGGGCAAAGCCGTGATGGAAGAGGACCTCGCCATAAAGAGCGGGGTCGTCCATGGAGGCCAGGACGGTCTGGGTGTCGCGCGCCTTCGACTTCGCGTTCTCGCCGTAGATGCGCGGCGTCGCTGTCATGTAGAGGCGCTTGCGGCCACGGATCACGTCGTTGTCGTGGACCTTCACGAAATTGGACTGGTCCTCGCCGGCGAAGGTTACGCCCGTGGTTCGGTGGGCCTCGTCGCAAACGATCAGGTCGAACTCGGGAAGGCCATGACTTGCCTGTGCGGCCGCGATCACCGAAATCGATTGGTAGGTGGCGAAGACGACACGCATCGAGCCGGCCTCTGTTGCGACGACCGCACGCGCGAGCGAAGCCGCGTCCGTCGTCGCCGGAAAGGCGAGATCGGTGACTTCGAGCTCGGCGACGTCATGCCTGCTGCGCCTCCGTTTGCCCACCTGGATATCCGAGCACACGGCAAAGGCGGTGAGCGGCAGAACTGCGTCGGCGCACCACTCGCGCACCGTCTGCGCCATCAGGGCGAGGGACGGCACCAGGAGCAGGACATGCCCGCCGGAACCCGCCAGTTCCTCGGCAATGCGCAGGCCGGTCAGGGTCTTTCCCGTCCCGCACGCCATAATCAGCTTGCCGCGGTCAGCCTCGGCCAGACCGGCCCGGACGGCCTCCAGCGCCTCGATCTGGTCCTGTCGCAGGGTTTTCGGCTTGGGGCGTACGATCTCGCCGGTCGCCGCGAACGCCGACCAGTCCACCTGACTCTCACGCAGGCCGCCCAGGCCGATCCGCGCGGTCGGGATTGTCTGGCCGTGCAGCATCATCTCGGCGTTGTCGCTCCACGGCACGTCGGTGGTCTCGACGATCAGCCGTTCGGCGAACGCATGCTTCGCCGAGGCGGAGATGAAGCTGTCGATGTCTTCCTTGCGGATACGCCGAAGGGCATCGAAGAACTTGCACTGGATCGCGGCGAGGCTGCCGTCATGCAATGTTCCGACGAGATCGATCCCGGTGTCGCTCCGGTCCAGTTCCCGGCGGCGCGCCCAATCGGACCAGAGTTCAACGCGGGCGAAGCGCTTCGCCTGCACCGGATCGGCAACGAGCCATGCGGTGACCAGTTTCTCGAACGCGGTGCCCTTGTCGCGTTCGCTAATGGCGGCGGCCCGGTAGGACTCGAGAAGGTGATCCAGTGGACTCATCGCGGGCACCTCCACTCAGTTGACTGCGCTGGGGATTCGACGTTGCGAATCGGAGAACCGAGACCCTCGTCGGCGATCGAATCGAAAAAGGCGGCGACCCGCGGCTCGGGCCGCGGCCGCATCATCTCGGAGACGACGTTCGTGTCTATCAGGGTATCCAATAGTAATGGAACAATTTTGGTTGTTAAGGGATTCTGCCGCCCGCTGCCCGCAGCGGTCGTAGTCCCTTGCGCCGCAGCGCCGCTTCGATGTCGAAGTGAAAACGGCCGTAGACATTCTGATAAGGGTTACTCTAGATCTCTGGGGTTTACCGAGTGAACTTCGGATAAGGGCGGTTATGTCGCCTTTGGATGCACGCGCCATTGGTAGTAGTAATGAAAGCCCCTTGGAAAGACTACCTCAAAAGTGCGAGACCGAAACAATTTCGGCTATGTCCTGCAGCGTGCTTGTCTGTACTACGATTTTTTCTTCCTGTTTAGCGGGTTGTCCGAACTCCCCGTATCCTTCGGGTTCAACTCCGCGATCTACATTTTCAACGCAGAAAGCGTTGTTGCGTCCGAAGAGAATTCTGTATTCCTGCTGGTGACTGTACCCGGGGTCTTTTCGGGTTGCTATTTCCGCAGGGAAGGCGTGAACAACACCAAACGCCGAAGTATCGTAAGTTACCGGTTTTGCAATTCGCCAACCATCGTCTTTCCTGCCTTCCCATTCAGGTAATTCGGCCCATGGAGGGCATGCTCCTTTTATCCGATCAAAAAATCGTTTCGGATCTTTAATTACCACGACAAAGTTCGCCCCAAAGCACTTTGCCAAATCCGCAGACCGTTTTTGGCTGAGACAACATACGAAGATGTCATTGGCTTTTGCTGTTGAGACAAAATTATACCCTGAGAGATCAAAAGGTCGTCCCTGCGTGTGATTCCAGCCTCTTGCGGGAGCGGAAACGCGGGCCTCTCCTTTGTCGCTGCGTGCAGCATCATTCTCGAGTCTTTGGAAATGACCAAGGGTCTGAAACAGTATCTGCCCCCTCATCATTGTGTGGGCATGCTCGATACATGTTAGATATTTGTACAAGTACCTCGCAGGCATACATCCTCCGGAACTTCCGACAAGACACTTTATGTCGCCTTCGGGGGGTCGGTTTCGGAAACGGGCCGCAGCGCCGCAATGCCGAGGCTATGCTTGTCGAGACAGTGAGACAGTGGCGGGATCAAGTCGTGGACCTGCTACCGGAGCGCGCGGCTGACACTGCGGCGCATCGTCGAGGCAGGGCTTGAGCCCGGAGCCTCCTCCGCGAAAGGAAGGGTGAGGCTTCACCGGGTTGACAGGATGCCTTATGGGGCATCCTCGGGGTTCAGCTCGCGAAGCACTTGCTCCGCTCGGCTCTTGATAACCGTGTTGTTAGCTTTCCGCGCCAATTCAAGCGCGGTTTCCAAGTCCTTCTGCCCCTCTGTGTTGAGGCCCGAAACGATCTTCCCAATGCCCCGATTGTAGTAGGCTTCAGGGTTGTCCGGCCGCAGGCGGATGGCCTCGTCGTAATCGGCAATGGCGTCGTCGAAACGGTTCTGCGCCTGCTTTACATTGCCCCGATTGCTGTAGGCTTCAGGGTAGTCCGGTTTCAGACGGATGGCCTCGTCGTAATCGGCAATGGCGTCGTCGAAACGGTTCTGCGCCTGCTTCGCCTTGCCTCGATTGTAGTAGGCCTGAGGGAGGTCCGGTTTTAGGCGGATGGCCTCGTCGCAATCGGCAATGGCGTCGTCAAATTGGCTCAGCGCCCACTTCGCATTGCATCGGTTGTTGTAGGCTTTAGCATAGTCCGGTTTTAGGCGGATGGCCTCGTCGCAATCGGCAATGGCGTCGTCAAATTGGCTCAGCGCCCACTTCGCATTGCACCGGTTGCTGTAGGCTGTAGCATAGTCCGGTTTCAGGCGGATGGCCTCGTCGCAATCGGCAATGGCGTCGTCAAATTGGCTCAGCGCCCACTTCGCATTGCATCGGTTGTTGTAGGCCGCAACATATTCCGGCTGCAGGCGGATCGCCTCGTCGTAAGCAAAAAGAGCCTGATGTGCGTTCTTTGTTTTCTCTTCCTCAGTACGCCTCTCTTGCAAAAGATATCCAACGGATAACCAAGCGCGGGCGGCCAACTGGGTGTCGATTCTTTCCGCCACATTGGCAATGGAGCGCCACTTTTCAATTGCCGCATCAATCTTTCCTTCGCGTTGCAAGCCTAAGGCATCGGCAACTGCCAAATCTAAAGGAGATAGAGTGGGGTTCCGCTGGGCCTCCAGAACGGCTTCTTTAACTTGTTCAGTTTTATTAGGACTGGCGGCGTCTTCACTGGTTAGGCTCCGCCCTAGGGCAGCCTGTTGTTGTATCTCTTGCACGTCCCTGTCGAGCCTTATTTTCATCTCGTCGACGTAGTTCTGGGTTTCGGTTTCAAGTTTCTGAAATCTGGTGAAGCCCACGTAGCCGCCAATGACGACTACAATGCCAAAAAATGTAAGGATGAGGCCATTAACAGCCAGCCACCAGTTGATCGTGTTGGTTCTCGTATCTCGCAGTTCCCATCTGAGTTCGTTGATTTGGCGTTGTAATTCGACCTTGTCGGTGTCTTCGGCCATGGAATATTTCTCCGGTAATGAATCGGACGTTTAGCTGCCGCTTCTCAACTTCCGATAAGCCTTCATTCTGTAAACTTTGAGTCCGCGCCATTGCTGGTCGAAACGGCATTCGCGACCGGCCCCCCACCCGGAAGGGTGGTTTCGCCGGTTTGAGGCCGCATTGGTGGGACGGTCAGGCCCTGGAATGGCCTTCAGCCCTGCTTGAGTGGAGTGTGGGTGGGCGAATTTTGACGGCGCGAACTGCCGCGGCGTTCCCAGCTGCAGATTTCAGTTCTCCCCCTTCCACGTCTTCAGTTCTTCATCAATAAAATAGTTCACAAGGTCACGGTACATGTTCTCGATGGCATCCGGTGCGATACCTTCTTCTTCCGCCCAGCGTCTGCGCTGTTGTAGCATTGCCTGGAAACGTTCTGGAGCCCGTACGGTCGCGGCGCTCGTTTTGAACGGTGCCGCAGCCTGTACGTACTGAAAGCGCTGACCAAGAAGTGCGACGACCTCTCTATCGATTCTGTCAATCTCTGTGCGAATGTCCTGCATGTCTCTGCATTCGTTCGGCCGTTTCAATTGAATGGTCTCCTTTCCTTCACCAGGAAGTAATAGTTCCTGTTATAGGTCCTTCGAGGCGTATCATCAAAGGACCGTTTTTTAAGACGCCCTCAAGCACCCGCCGAAACGGGCGAATTTCCGTTCCATCTGGCCGTCTCAGGATTTATAATGCCGTAAACTCGTCTGAACCGGACATAGACAGGACAAGGGGGGAGGAACATGACCGAGCCCTGGCACGCGACCCTGTCGTGGGACAACCAGGCAAAGGTCTGGTACGTCTCGGAGACCAACTTTCGCGGCCTCGTCGCCGAGGCCTGCACCGCGCCGGCGCTACTCGCGAAACTCGAGTGCCTGGCTCCGGAGCTTTTCGAGCTCGACCTTCACCTTCTCGAGGACTGAGCCATGACCCGGACAATCGGCTACGCCCGGGTAAGCACCGCTGCGCAGGATCTGCAGCTGCAGCTCGATGCCCTGGCGGCGGCGGGGTGCGAGCCGGTGTTCACCGATCACGCCTCCGGAGCCAAGTCGAAGCGCCCGGGGCTCGACGCGTGCGTGGAAGAGCTCAAGGCCGGCGATACCCTGGTCGTCTGGCGCCTGGACCGCCTGGGGCGCTCGATGCCGCACCTGGTCGGCCTGGTCGAGGGGCTGCTGCAGCGGGGCGTCGGCTTCCGGTCGCTCCAGGACGGCCGCATCGATACCACCACTGCGACGGGCGAGCTCATGTTTCACGTATTCTCGAGCCTGGCGCAGTTCGAGCGGCGGCTTATACAAGAGCGAACCACCGCGGGCCTGACAGCTGCACGTGCACGCGGCCGCCGCGGCGGCCGCCGGCCGATAACCGGCGCCGATCCGCGCGTCCAGGCTGCCAAACGCCTGAACCAAGACCGCAACCTGGGGATCGACGAAATCTGCAAGACGCTTGGGATCTCCCGGTCGACGTTCTACCGGTATCTGGCGCTGGCAGATGGGGTCCAGAAGTGAACAGACTCCATTAACCGGTGGCAGGAATCAGGGGCAAGGTCAAATGTTATACTACGCCGATGATTGACAGAACATCTACACGCAGACCAGTGCGACGGCGATGTGATCCCGCTCGGTCTGTCGCCGATCCAGCGTGGGCTTCCAGACTGGTACTGCGTCCGGCCACCCAAGTGAAAGTACTATTAGGACCCTCACCTTGCGATTAAAATCAGCGCACATTAAGAAGTTCAAGCGATTCGTCGATCTGACGATTAATGACCTGCCTGTCGATGCCAAGCTAGTCGTCCTCTTGGGCCCGAACGGCTGTGGTAAGTCCTCTTTGTTCGACGCATTCCAAAGACACCTCAAAGTGAACCAATTCTTCGGAATGAGTGACGAATTCATAAGATACTACCGCCGTGCAACACCAGAGGATGTAACGGAAGCGGAAGAGGTGAGCTTAGACTTTCACGGTGAGAATCCCACGTCCCCGGATGACCTGAAGAGAAGTCTCTACGTTCGTTCTGCTTACAGACACGATCCATCGTTCCAAAACACGACGATTCAACAACAACCGGATGTACTCGACAGGCATGCGGTGCGCCGGCTAATCGACACCGATCAAACCGTTCAGAGCAACTACGAAAGGATTATCTGGCGCCTTCTTGGCAAGGTTACGACCCCTGGATTGACGACCGACGAAATCATCCAAGACACAATCGGTGACCTCCAGAAATCGATGGAGACCGTGTTTGGAGACATTCAACTTGACGCACTTGTTGCGGCCCGGGACACCGGCACGTTCACGTTCACCAAGCAAGAGTCTCGAAACTTCCTTTACGAAAACCTTTCAGCTGGAGAAAAGGCGGTTTTCGATCTGTTACTGGACGTCATCATAAACAAGGCCTCATTCAACGACTCTCTCTATTGCGTGGATGAACCAGAAGCACACCTGAACACCAAGGTACAAAGTACGCTCCTGAGAGAGTTGTACCGGCAACTTCCCGGGAACTCGCAGCTTTGGCTCGCAACTCACTCCATTGGGATAGTGAGAGCAGCTCAAGAAATTCTTGCAGAGCATCCCGGACACGTTGTCTTTCTGGACATGGGTTTCCGCAGCGACGGTGAGCCTCGGGATTACGATCACCCACAGGTAATTGAACCAGCGGAACCGGATCACGAATTCTGGGTGCGCCACTACTCCGTGGCCTTAGACGACATGGCAGGACTCCTGGCACCCGACTGCATTGTACTCTGTGAGGGGTCCGCGGCAGACGATGATCCAGGACTTGACGAGGCTTGCTACAACAAAATCTTCGCACGGGAGTTTCCCCGGACCCGCTTTGTCTCGGTCGGTCCTGCGACTGTGGTGGAGAAACGGATGGGCGACCTTCTCCCTCTTATAGAGCGAATTATCAGTGGCACATCCGTTCTGCGGTTTCGGGATAGAGACGACTTGACGCAAGAAGAGATCGAGGACAAGCATGCTCAGGGTGTAAGCGTCATGTCCGCATACAGGAACATCGAGTCCATGCTGCTCTCTGATGGCGTATTGTGGAGGCTCTGCGACACTCATGGTAAGTCTGACTGCTTCGACGCCATACGAACGGCCCGAGACAATGCGCTCGGTCATGCCAGTGGCCAACATGCAATCGACGATCTTAAGCCTGCCGCCCAAGCTGTGCATCAGGCCGCCAAAACTCAACTGATGCTATCACGTGCCGGCGAATCGAAGCATTCCTTCATGCGTGACGTGCTAGCGCCGCTGATTACGGCCGATACGCCAGAGTACCAAGAGCTAAAGCGCGACATCTTCACGACCTTCGTTTCCTGAGCGGTCAACTCGACGTCGGCCGCACGCGGGAGCTTGCCGACTGGATGCGGGCTGTAGGCTTAGTCCTGTGACGTACGTTGCCGGTTCTCACGACTCTGGTTTCATTCTCAGATAATGTGAGCCGAAAACGGCGACGTTCTCAAGCACAACGCAGGTTGCCGATAACGGCGTCGAAGCCGCCTTCGGGACGGGCGTTCTGCCAGTCCTGTCAGACGCCGGGGAATGTTCTCAAGTCGATACATCTAGTTCCGATAAGCGGCATTCTGTTAACTTTGGCATCTATGCCGTCCGCCCCTGCTTCGCTTCCATATAGCTGCGCAGAACTGCATTGATGCGCGTCTGATAACCGCGCCCCTGAGACTTGAAGAACTCCAGCACATCCCGGTCAATGCGCACAGAAATTGCCTGCTTCGAAGGCGGCATCACGACTCTGGCCTGCGACCAGTCGAACTCGCCTTCGTCTGGGTCCACTTCCGGTTCCAGACCAGCTTCTTGCTCCCGCCGCAGCCTTTCCCAATCTGTCTGGCCTTCACCCTTGCGGCGGATCGCCTCCTCCAATGACATACGCGTGATAGTCTCGTCGTTCATTTGTTCGTGCCCGTCTTGCAGTAATAATTCTTCGGCGGCCGTTCCGGATCGTGTAGACCACTGCGATTTCGATTCCGTCCACTAATCCGACTGCGAGCCACCGCTCTTCCACCGTCCCCGTCGACAGTGTTTCCCGAAACGGACCCTCGAAAATCCGGACGGCGTCCCTAAAGTCGATGCCACGTCGGTCTATGACTAAACGCCGTTTGCTCTCGTCCCACTCGAACTCCATAGGACTTTCCCGTTGGAAGTGCGACATTCAGAACCCTTTCTGTTCTGCGCGTTTTGCATCCTGCCATATCTGTTCTCCTTGTTTTAAGTTTCGTTTATCGTTGTCAAGCAGGTGCTTCCGGCCATCCCTCACATAACAGGTGGATATCCGTAGTATGGATAAATGTATACACAAATTTAGCCTTGAGGGCAACCCTCTTCTCGCAAAACGTCAATCCGCGGATCGAGACTTTGCTCAGGCGTCGAGACCCTCGCATAGCCAAATCAAAGGGACTTCATTTCGGCACTGATTCCCGACTATCCATGATGTCCATATAAGGCCCCTCAATTGCATATCCCAACCGTACCAGGTATATGACACGCAAATTATGCCATTCTGCGTTAATCTAAGACCTTGCTAAAGATGGCACGTAGAGCCTACCTCTTACGGACACCCCAGCAGATGACAGCAACCCTGATCGGCTACGCCCGTTGTTCCACGGACAAACAGGACCTGACGGCACAGAGGCAGGCACTCGCCGAACTCGGCGTCGCACCGGATCGCATCTACATGGACAAGGGTCTGACCGGCACCAACCGCGCCCGGCCCGGCCTGGATCAGGCCATGGCCGCAGTGCGGAAGGGTGACACCCTGGTGGTGCCGAAGCTGGACCGCCTGGCGAGATCGGTTCCCGATGCCCGCCACATCGCCGATCAACTGCAGGCCAAGGGGGTGAAGCTCGCCTTGGGCCACAATATCCATGACCCCAGCGACCCCATGGGCAAGATGTTTTTCAATATCCTGGCCACCTTTGCCGAGTTCGAGGCCGATCTCATTCGGATGCGCACGTGAAGGGATGGCCATACCCGTGCCAAGGGCAAGTTGCGCGGCAAGCAGCCCAAGCTCTCCGAAAAGCAGCAACGGGAACTCTGCCGCATGCACGCCACCGGCGATTATTCCATCGGCGACCTGGCTGAAGTCTTCGCCGTATCGAGACCCACCGTCTACCGGACGCTCAGCCGCGCCGCTGCTTCCTCATGAATCGATCCCTACCGGTGCCATGTAGCGCCAAACGAATCGTGCCATGTAGCGCTGAAAGTCACAATCAGGAGGTCTGAAGAGGGCAGGAAACCGTACCTTTGGAAGCCGTCTCTAAAGCGAACGTTAAAGAGATGGCCAAGGCAGCCCGCAAAGGAGATATCCTTGGCTATGCCCGCTGACCAGGATGTTTTCGGCCAGGAAGACCGGTTACGGCAGGCCGTCGCCATTCGCGTCTTCATCGACGTGATCTCGGGCCGGCAGTTCGAGCGCCCGGGGCTGAGCGCGCTCATCGACCATGCCCGCCCCGGCGACTGCCTCTGCGTCACCCGTCTCGACCGCCTAGGGCAACGACCTACAGACTCGCCAAGGCGCCGTGCTGAAACCGCACGGCCAGTTTACCCCCTTAGCGTAATTCCAGGTACAAACCTTGCGATGACGCCAACTACGCCTCGATTTTCGCTGTCCGGGTGAGCGGGGCGCCAACTGGCTGATTCCTCGAAAACCAACGCCGCCCGCCGTGTGCCTATTGGTCCTGCAGAATGAAGTCGCTGGGAGCGTCAACCACTGACAGGCTTGGGTGCCGCCGGTCCTAACTCCGTGAGGAAGGGACTTGCATGCAGATGGGCTAAGCCGTTCCGAGTGAATGCCGGTTGAATGCCAGCCTTGTGCACGTCGGCAATTGACATTCTTTGTGAATAGGTAATGATTAAAGTTCCTGGCTTGTTATGGTCTTTTTCCGCTTTGACGCGTGTAATTCCGACATAGAAAAGTCGGCGCTGTTCTTCAGCTTCCGCTTTCTGCTCAGCTAGACTTTTGTCAGGGTCCGGTTGGCGAGGCAAGAGCCCTTGTACGCACCCACAAACGAAAGTCACAGGTGCACTTAAGCCTTTGCTCTTGTGCAGACTCATAATGCGTACATCTTTGATCTCGTCTGGCACTTCCGGTTTGGAGATCACATTCGACAGTTCGGAGAGAAACTCACGCTTGCCCGCTTCACCGACCTCTTTCAAAACTTGCATTGCAATTTGGCGGAGAGCCCGTACCTTGTCGTCAGCTTCGGGAAGCAGGTGGTTAACAACGGCAGCTATATCCGGAAGGCCTTCCAGCCTTTGGAGTTTCTCCCGTATTTCGCGAAAACGCTCAACAAGTACACCTGTGTACGGAATGGCTATAGTGCTCGCAGCGAGTTGTTCCAGTGCCTCCCAAGGTGTCAGACCATTCGACTCACAATGACTGCGGAGCCGACCATAGGCAGCAGCCCGCCAATCTCCGGCCCCAAATCCCAGAAGCCACCGAAGCGCAACACGATCCTCCGGATCGACAAAGAGTTTCAGAAACGCAAGTTGCTGCTGAGCGTCCTCCTCGTCCAATTCTCCCTCAGCATAATATGATTTAACTGGAATACTGTCGCTGACCAGCCTTTCGTACAATGGAGTACCAATTACGCGGCGTGGTGCGAGAACAAGGATATCGCCTGGTGGAATATCTTTGTTTCTAACCATATCAACGATCCTGTCCGCCACACCACCAACTTCATTCCCTAACGATCTGTACTGAATGATTTGAACATCGCCGGGCCCATTCTGGGGCCGTGGAACAATGGTATGAATTGCTGGGCGATTTCGATTGTAAGCAATTAAACTAGCCGCCATTTCAGTGACGGTGGTCGGGCATCGTCGGCACTCATCCAAGGTGAAATCCCCGACATCCGGCTTAATATTGACCCACTCCCGAATGCCGTCTGGATGAGCGTGCCTGAAGCTGTAAATGGATTGATCATCATCACCCACAATACAGTTTTCCGAACTGGGACCGAGGAGGTCGATGATACCCTGTTCTGCCTTGTTCAAATCCTGGTACTCATCCACAAGGACATGCGAAAATTCATCATGCTCCTGCGCGGCGGGGTTGTTTCTCAAGTACTGATACAGATAAGGAATCACTTCGCCAATAAGCATTGCACGATGAAAGTTGAGCCAAGATCGCAAATCACTTTCGAATAACTGGTCTTCCTCTGACTGAATGTATCCTGGTTCTTCGTGCTGCAAGCGCGCCCAAGCAGCCTCATAAGCTTTGATGAGCTTGTTGACTTTCCTGACACCGCCATGTGCTTTTTTTTGGTCAGCAATCAGCGGTTTAATCTCAAAATCATTCAGCGGTCGGGGAATACGTCCTGTTGCCTCAAGAACATGATTTCTACTCAGCATTTGAAGGGCCAAACTATGGAGGGTAACGCCTTTCATTTGCTCACACCCAGGAACTCCCATGCCCGCCAATTCACGGTGAAGGTCTCCAGCGGCGACGCGAGTAAAGGTGACGGGAAGGATTGACTCGGGCTCAACTCCATTTTCTAGAAGCCGGGCGACACGCCGTTTCATGGCGAAGGACTTCCCAGTGCCTGGGCCTGCAACCACTCTGATATGTTGTTTCATGGACGAAGCAATTTGGTATGCGGTGGTTCTGGAATCTAAATTGTCATTCCATGGCATTTAATGCATTCCTCCGAGCCTTTTGCAAAACTGTGGAGTCGTCGGGAATTATTGAGGGTAAGAGGTTGACTTGAACGGGACAGGCTGTCTTTGCTTCATGTCATGTGTTGTGCGACCACCACATGAAGGAGAAAACGGCCATGTCCCTGCGTACGATCCTGTCGAAATACGGCTTCGCCTTGCAACGAGAGCTTTTCCCCACGCTCGAAGAAGAACTCGGTCCCTTGGGCGAGCGCTACGAGTTATTCGTCACGGTGCTCGGGTTCGTGCCGGTTGAGCCATTCCTGACGTGCTGGCGTGGTTTGCCGGGGCGCCCGCAGGCGGATCGGGCCGCGCTGGCACGAGCCTTTGGCGCCAAGGCGGTGTTCGCCATCTCGACCACCCGCGCGCTCGTTGAGCGCCTTGTCATCGACCGGCCGCTGCGTCGCCTGTGCGGCTGGAGCCAGGGCGCGGCGGTCCCCAGCGAGGCGACCTTGTCGCGGGCCTTCAGCGACTTCGCTGACAGCGCCTTGCCAAGCCGCCTGCACGAGGCGCTGATCGACAAGACCCTGCGCGATCATCTGGTCGGCCACGTCTCACGCGATTCGACGGCGATCTTGGGGCGCGAGAAGCCAGCCCCGAAGCCGCACCAAGCGGCTACGCCGAAACGCCGCCGCGGGCGACCGCGCAAGGCTGAACAACGACTGAACAAGGCGCCCCGAAGGCTGGCGCGCCAGTCCAACATGACCCTGCCGGAGATGCTCGCCGACCTGCCACGCACCTGTGATGTTGGCGTCAAGCGGGACGCCAAGGTGATCGGCCCCCACAAAGTAGTCCAACCTGAATGTTAGTTCATGTTCAATGCTGGCTCCAATGAATACCTGACAGGGCTTGATCGAACCCCCTGGATTGTCCACAGGCCGGCTAGGCTGTCCAGTCGGCCGCGTAGCCAAGCGAGGCATGCGGCCTCGCCCTGTTGTAGTGCCGCCGCCAACTCTCAATCACAACCTGTGCCTCCCGCAGCGTGTAGAAAATCTCACCATTGAGCAACTCGTCACGCAACCGCGCATTGAAACTCTCGACAGTAGGGACCTCAACTTCGCATAAGGGTGGTTATGTCGCCTTTGCACCAGTCGGCGCAATTGAGCGTAACGATGATCGCATGCTACGATACGATTACGTAACCGTGGCGACACCAAAAGCAGCTGTGGGAGGGGGGGCGTTGCACCGTCCCCTGAATCGTTTGTGGAGGGAGATATGATGAGTAGGGCTGCCAAGACTGCGAGGAATGACGCCCTCGTTAGGCGTATGAAAAGAGCCGCAAAGCGCCAGATGACCCCCGAGGAAAGGAAAGCGCAGCGAGTGTCCTTCATCATCTCTGCTGTTGGACGAGAGGATGATACCACTCGGAGAGAGGTGGAGGGGTATGTGAATGAGCGAGATGGAACTGACCACGGATGATTGTGTATGAACTTACAAGTACGGAAAAGAACCCTGTTTACCAAAGGCTGGAATACTCCAATTCCGATAGACAACTCGACTTCCTAAAGTCAATGGTGGCGGTGGCGCTGGAAACCCAGCGCTCTTTTCTTTCACAGACCCTTATCAAGGCTCTGAACTTCCACGCCATTGCTTGTCTTCATGTCAACGCGGGCGAATATCGTCCTTGCGAAGTGAAGGTCGGCAAATTCATCCCACCAGAGCACTATCGGGTAACTGCTCTGATGGATGACTTCGTGAACAGCGTTAACTTGATTTGGAACGGCAGCGATCCGTTTTTTTTATCCGCCTTTGTGCTTTGGAGGCTCAACCACATCCATCCATTCATCAATGGAAACGGAAGGACGGCGCGTGCGTGCTGCTACTTCGTTCTTTGCGTCAAGGCGGGCGGATGGATGAGCGGGAAGTCGATATTGCCGGAACTCTTACGGCAACATAGGCAGGACTACGTCGCTGCACTCCAGCACGCGGATGCCCAGCTAATGCAGCAAGCCTCACTCGAAGATGGGCTTAAGCCATTATCTGAACTCATCCAGCAACTTCTCAGCAGGCAGCTCACTAACCCATAGACGGGCTATCGAGCTCACGGATGTGCTGCGTGTGTTGCGCAACTATGAAGCGTTGTTGAACTGGATGCCCCAGGGGGTTCGCCTTCTGGGGCATCCCCGTATGTTCTGATAATCGATTATATGTAAACTTTCGCATGGCTTGAAACCCGCATAGATACTGGACGAAAGGCAAGCCGGCGGTTTGCCGCGGCGAATTCCCCACCGGAAGGGAGTGTTTTGCCCGTTTCAGGCCAAAACGGTGGGACGCGCAGGATCGAAACGGCCCGTTTCCGGCGGCGCAGTGGGGCGTGCATGGGGACTTCCCTCGCGTCGCCTCAGCGCCCGCGCTGCCGCAGATCACGGAGCTCGGCCTCCAGCGCCTGACGCGCCGTCTGTTCTTTCAGCAGGCGCGCTTCGGCTTCCCGGCGCGCTTGCGCCTCTTCGTCGCGTCCGCGCTCCGCTTCTTCCCGCGCTTGGTCAGCTTCCCGGTAGGTCCGCAGGTACTCTCCGCGCAGCGGATCATAAAAGTGCAGCGCCTCGCGCACCGGCGCCCCCGGCGTCAGGTGCATCTCCAATCCCAACACCTCACTGCGGACCGTCAGCATGCCGCCCGCCTGTGCCGTGGCGGGGATCGGCCCATAACGACCCTCGACAAGCCGAAAGCCCAACAACGGCGGATCGAGATAGTTACCCACCGGATCGTACTGCCAGTACTCCACAACACCCATGCCGGCATAGAGGTCGCGCTTCTCACCCCGGTCGATCCGGTGCGTGCTCTCCGAAGCAATCTCCAGAACGAAGTCCGGCGCCTTCGGCTCCTCCCACAACCGGTAGGACGAACGAATGTGCTTCGATGCCCCCAGCACCACCATGAGGTCCGGCGATACCGATTTGCCAGGGTCGCCTTCCTGGTAATACAAAAGCAGGTTGCCGACGACGTACACGTCGTCACGCGCCTGGTAGTAGCGGTCCAGGGCGGCGCCGACGTAGAGGATCGGCCAGAACTGCGATTCGCTTTCAGCCATGGGCAGCCCGTCCGAGTCCGGGTAGTCGATGGTTTCGGGAACGACGGTCACGCGTGCCATGGGATCGCCCTTTCCTGTTAGCGTTCATCTTCGCCGAGTGCCTTGCGGTCCATGTCCCCTCCTATCCGTACGGTTGAGCCCGGTCGGTCACTGGGCTCAATCATTCTACCCCTTTCCCTCTGTGCCCCCTATCCCCAAAACCACCGTCGAAAGCCAACACCCCAAGCCGGATGCCAGTCCATGATGAACGCGGGCGAGCCGCACGCCTCCAGGTCGGGGTTCTTTGCGGCAGGGCCGCAATTGTCCTGCCCTAAGCGTTGAGGACGCGCTTTCCGTTCTCGCGTAACTCGCCTTTCGGCCCGACGTAGCGGTAGAGGGTAACGGGTTTGACGTGGAGTTCCTGGGCAAGTTCGGCAACCGAGATGTCGCGGCTTTGCATGGCGGCCTGAGCGAGACGAACCTGGGCCTTGGTGAGGGCAAACTTGCGGCCGCCCCTTCTCCCTCTGGCACGGGCGGCTTCCAGTCCGGCGACGGTGCGCTCGCGGATCAGTTCGCGCTCGAACTCCGCCAGGGCGGCGAAGATGCCGAAGACGAGGCGACCGGCCGGGGTTGCCGTGTCGATCTGTGCGCCCTGGCCTGCCAGCACGCGCAGGCCGATGCCGCGTTCCGTGAGGTCCTGCACGACGCTGACGAGGTGGTGCAGGTCGCGCCCGAGGCGATCGAGCTTCCACACGACGAGCGTGTCGCCCTCGCGCAAAGCCTTGAGGCAGGCATCAAGCCCGGGTCGGCTGTCCTTCTTGCCCGAGGCGCGGTCCCCATAGATGCATTCCTTGGCGACGCCATCGGCCGTCAGGGCGTCGTATTGGAGATCGAGGTTCTGTGCGTCGCCGGCCTTGGAGACGCGGGCGTATCCGATATTCATGTCTTATACGGTCGTTTGCGATATGTTCATGATTGGCCCGCGAGGGGCTGCAGTTCATGTGTCATATTATCTGTCTTATTCAGAACATCGCAACCGTATCCTATTTCCGAAAGACACAGACAGGTCCCGCCGCACCGTTTTCGCCAGCCAACAGTGCCCCCTGTTCCATCTGCCAGCCGTCAAGAACGGCCCCCGCATCACGTGCCAGCGACCACCCTCACTTGGGGTTTGCCAACAGTATCGGGTCCTTTGGATGAGAAGTCGCCGATCCGATCGAATGGCTCATCCGGGCCGGTGTGAGTGGCCCTCATGGATTGGTTTCGGGGCAACTCCAAGGGACGAAATTTTCTCACCATGGACGGTCCGGACCTCCGGGAGCAGATCGTGGTCAGGGGGCCTCTTGGTGCTGCGGACCTGGGCGTGGACCCTTGCCAGAACGCTCAGGCGGAAATTCGAGCGGCGGTACCCATTGACGCCTGCGGCAGCACACCTGCAGCGGGACCCTGCGCTACCTGAAGGCCCCATCATTCTGGTACTCGCCAAGCATACCCACCGCAAGCTGGGCATTTCCCGGCGGGTGGACCTGGTGCGTCTGGTACCGTCGGCAGGCGCATTGCCAGATTCTCGGCCCCTGCGATGACGGGGTACGTCCAGCCACCGGGGGCTCCAATCCTTGAGCCGACGCGGGCCATAGCCCTCCCTTTACCAGTTATTCCTGATTTGTTGGAATTCAAAGCAAGACCGCTTTCCACCCCGCCATTGGTACTCCACGTGTCCTTCATATCCCCTGAACGGGGGAAATTTCGCAATTCGATTTTGTGATAGGAAGGGAAAACCCCACAGTTTGTGGGGGAGTGTCAAAAAGTGCGCGCCAACTGCGAATCTGTGTACGCAACGGAAATTCGAGCCGTGGTGCCGAGGACCGCAGGTGTCTGGGGTCGAGCCCCCGAAATTGAGGCATGCGCCGCCTGAATGTCCCCGCTTTTTGGCACTCTCTGATCGGGCCAGTCCCCTTGCGAGGTGAACCACGTATGGGTGAGCACACGGACGAGGAACTGGTTCACCGGGCCTGCGAAGGAGACCGGCAGGCGTTTGCGCTGCTCATCGAACGTCACTACGACCGCATCTATCGGGTTGCCGACAGAGTGCTCGATGATGCGTCGGCGGCGCAGGACGTGACTCAGGACGTCTGCATCGGGTTGGCCGCCCGGCTTTTTTCTTACCGCGGCGACAGCCGGTTTACCACGTGGCTCTACAGGGTGGTTGTCAACGCCGCCCTTGATGCCATGCGACGCGGTGCGGCGCGGCGGCGCAGCGAGTGGGGTCATGCCGAAGCGGCTGCGTCAGCCCATGCCGACTCGGCGGTACGTTCGGCGCAGCTGGTATGGTTGCGTCAGGTCATGGGACGCCTGCCGGAGGTGTTGCGGGCGACGTCGGTTCTTGTGCTCGAGGAAGGTTTGCGCCATGCGGAGGCCGGGGCCGTTCTGGGGGTATCGGAGGCGACCGTGTCGTGGCGCATGCACCGAGTGCGCCAGCAGTTGCGAGCGCTGGCAGCTGACGAGAAGAGTGTCTCGTGAGCGGTCGGTATCTTTGGCAACGGGGCATTCGATCGTCGTCGCCAAGGAATCGGGCATTCGGCGCGTCAGAAAGGTCAGGTGTCACAACGCAGCTTCTCAGGGTCCAGGAGCTTCGCCATGCCGCGCCCTGCTTTGGCCCTCACCGGTGTCGTCGTTTTGTCCCGCACCTTACCGGTGCCATCGGTATTTCCCCCACTCCTGTCGCTGCCGCAGCCTCGGACAGAGCCGAGCCCATCGTTTTCTGGGGCGCCGTCAAAGAGAGAGCGTTCCGGGACGGTCGAGTCGGATGCAATGCCGGAGGGGCGAGGCCGCTGGCGCCTGTGATCCCAACCCGGTGAAGGTGACTGCCCTGGGGGCGGTATCGATCGTCTCTATCGATACCACCTTCCGCATCCTCACGTGCGCCTCGCTGCAAGACGGCGTACTGTCCCTCAAGGAGGCGCCAGGCAGCGAGGAAACGGTCAGTTTTTTCCCTTACGACCAAGCGCCGCCCGACAGCCGCGCGCCATCCTTTGCTGCCTGTGTCTTTCTGGAGCGCGGTGAGTCGGCTGATGCACGTCGGTATCAAGGGGTACGTGGCGGACCGCGGCACTTTTCTGCGCTTGCGCCGTGCTGTCCGCTCCGGTGTTGATACCGCTGGTAAAGGGCATGGGGGTCATGTCGCTGGAGGCCTGGATGGGGGTTGTGGCGGGCATGCGGTCTGGTCTGTTTCGGGGCGCTGTGCGAAGGAGACGGGAGATGCGTGGGCGGTTCAGGATACTGTTGCTATTGGTTGGGTTGTTGCTTGTACCGGCGTTGCTGCCGGTGCTGGCGGCGGAGCGCGTGGCGCTGGTGGTTGGCAACGCGGCCTACGAGCAGGAGATCGCCGCCCTGAAAAACCCGGTCAACGATGCTGCCGCGGTGGCTGCGGCATTGCGCCGGCTGGGCTTCGAGGTCATCGAGGGCAGGGACCTCGACGAGGACGCCTTCTACGACAAGATCATCGCCTTCGACGACGCGGCACGCGCGGCCAAGATGGCGCTGTTCTTCTATGCCGGCCACGGCCTGCAGGTAGACGGCCGCAACTACCTGGCGCCGGTGGACCTGAAGCTGGAGAGGAAGCAGGACTTGCGACGCCATGCCATCGAGCTCGCGGCCGTGCTGGAGGTGATGCGCAGCGAGACGAACCTGGTGATTCTGGACGCCTGCCGCAACAATCCGTTGGCGGGGGAGTTGGCGCGCACACTGGGTCTGAGCCGGGCGGCGGTGGCGAGCCGGGGCTTGGCGCGGGTGGACAGCGCCGGCGGCACGCTGATTGCGTATGCCACGGAGCCGGGCGCGGTGGCGGCGGACGGCACGGGGGATCATTCGCCATACACGGCGGCGCTTCTGGAGCACCTGGAGACGCCGGGGTTGAGCGTGCAGGACCTGTTCACCCAGGTAACGGCCACGGTTCTGGCGAGTACGGGCGAGCGTCAGAAGCCGTGGACGCACTCGTCGCTGTCGAAGATCGTTCGCCTGGTGCCGGGGGGTGATTCGGAGGCCACGGCAGCGGCGCCTGCTCCTGCGCAGGCGAGCGAGTCGGTATCGGAGCGACTGACCGCCGAGCAATTGGCAGCAGAGCGCGTGTTCTGGGAATCGGTGAAAGACAGCGACAACCCGGCGGACCTTCAAGCTTACCTTGA
>CBDHDC010000003.1:0-47410 GCA_965261195.1 Dehalococcoidia bacterium
AACCCGATGTGGCTCAGACAACGGAAGGCGTACTCACGATCCGGTAGCTCCAAGCCCCGGGCACTCAGCCACTTGATCTGCTCTTCGATATTCCCAGGTGGTGGGCTGTCAGCGGACTGAAAGAGCATGATGGCTTAAAAGAAAAGTCCCCACCTGGTGCGCCGCCAAGGGCAGGCGTGTGGGGATCTGTTAGGAAGAATCTACCATTTTCGGTAGCTTGTTGTCAAATAGGCAACCGGCCGCGTAACTGTTCAGACTTGCAGGGATCTGCCGACTATTGGGCCCATTGTGGAGGGGCAACCGAGCACGGTATTTCCACTGCAAACCGTTTCCGTCCCCTCAAACGTGAACAGTTACAACCGCTCCTCCATCGCCTCGGCGCTCAGCGTTACGGTGCCGCTGGCGCCGGACACGGTCAGGCGATGCAGGGTGGTGTTGGTGTCCGTCAGGCATTTGGCGTAGCGACGCAACATACGGTCGTCGGTGTCACCTCCACAGGCCAGCATAATCAACAGGCAAACCATTATCGTCAGCGTGTTCAACAACCGATGCACGGTTGGTTCTGCCAAGCGCCCTATGACACGCAGTCGTCAAGGGCGCCGCAAGGCACTGGACCGCTGGTCCGGCATCCTCTCGTTGAACAGATCGGACGCCACCGCGGCGAATTCGGGATCGACGAAGTAGCTCTGCAACGGGCTGTTGGCCGCCATCGGCCGCGACAGCGCCATGCCCCGCTCCCGCGGGAACCTCCCCAGCGCGTGGCCCATCCTTATCACCAACGAGCGCAACTCCACCGGCGCTAGGTCCGTCCTCTGGCAGAGTGTGTCCCGATGGATACCCCTTTCGCCCGCCCGCCATACTTGGAACATCACCCGTCTGGCCACGTCGTCCAAGCCCGCCGTGAAGTCGGCAGCCAGCTCCTGCGTCCAGTGGCCGGGCAGCAACATTGCAGAAGTTGCCGTTGTCCCCGGCTCCGGAACAGTGTCCACAGCCGATGTTCTCTCCCCCGTTGGGGCAGGGCGCGGGCCACCCGGAACCTCGCCGTCCTCGTTGTCCCCGCCGCCGATGCGGCGCAGCACCCGGACCACCTCACCCACGTCGCCCTCCAGTTCCAGGTGCAACTTCACCATTTCAGTCGTTCCCGCTGGCAGTCTGCCGGCGGCTCCCCCACCGCCCGATGACCATTGCCGCGCCAATGGCGACTGCGGATATTCCCACCGTGAACGGCAGCGTCATCATGATTATCAGCCGGCTGGCTTCCGGACTGGCGCCCGCCACCGTGACGCCCAACATGGACTGGATTATCACCGCGAAGATCAGAACCGCCCATACGCCGGCGGTAGTCCAGACCGTTCTTCGCACGATGGAGTTCGACATGGCTGCACCTGCACCAATCGGATCTGCTGATTGCCCGCAGATTATACAGTTCGGCCACACGTGCCGCACGCCCAGCCCAACCGACTGTGGTTTTCCGCAACGGCGACGGCTGGTTCATCTACAACCTGGCCTGCAACCTGGCAGCCCCGTAGACCGCGACCATGCTCTGCGCCAACCGCCCCCCTGAGTCCCCCATTACGAGACCTTTCCGCCCGCCGATGCGCGGCGCATCGTCAAGCGGCTCGAGTTTCACCACACGCCCAAACACGCCAGTTGGCTCAATCCTGTCCTGAGCTTGCCGAAGGGATGGCAAAGATCGCGTTCAGCGCGTTGAGCTGCTCCTGCCTCAAGAGGAGAAATCCCGACGCGGACGCACTGCAACGCCAGATCACCGCCTACCAGAGCGAGCGCAACGCAGCGGGCGTCACCATCGACTGGCGGTTCAGCACCCACGACGCCCGAACCAAACTCCACCGCTTTTACCCATGCCCTTCCAACATTGACCGAGTACCAGAGGTGATCCCATGCTGCAACTCCATGCAATGCCCGAGTAAGCGCAAATCGGCAAATACAGTTGACGCGGGACAGCAGACCCCAAGTGCTAAAGTTTGGGTAACTTTCCTCAATGAGGCAACAGGCCGGCAGGACTAATTGTCGTCTATCATCAGTCCAGGACGTAGCCATCAACATCGACCCAGGTTCGAAGACGACCGGCATCGTGGCCGACGATGAAGATAGCCAACGCACCGTCCTGGCGTCACTCGAGGTCAAGCACCGAGCTTTCACCATCAAGGCCACCCTCACTAAGCGACGAGCCTACCGGTGTACCCGCCGAGGCCGGCTACGGTTCCGCAAGCCACGGTTCGATAACAGGCTTCGCAAACCAAGGACGTTGCCACCATCAGTCGATAGCCTACGCGTCGACACTATGCGCGTAATCCGCATCCTGCAAACCATGTACCCAGTAACGCGGATCCGCATAGAGCGCAATAAGTTCGACCCACAACTCATGATGAACCCCGACGTGAAAGGCGTGGATTACCAGCGTGGCACCCTGTCTGGTTGGCAGGTCCGAGCCTACATCCTCGAGAGAGACCAAGGCCGTTGCGTCTACTGTCGCCGCTCCAACGTGCGGCTCGAACTCGATCACGTGAGACCACGTGCCACAGGCTCCGACCGCGTCGACAACCTCGTCGCCTGCTGCCGCGACTGCAACATCAAGAAGGCAAACCAGCCCATCGAACAGTTCCTGGCCGACCAGCCAGAGCTGCTCAAACAGATACTTGAACGCACAAAACGCTCAGCCTTGGCGTCGGCCACCCAAATCAACGCGGTGCTACCAGCACTGATCAGAGACCTGCGAGCCACCGGCCTGCCGATCCAACTCACCGACGCCGCCTCAGTCTCCTGGACACGCCAGCAACTCAACGTCCGCAAGACTCACTGCTATGACGCCACATTGCAGGGCCGAGACTTTCAGACCATCGCTAGCCTGCCCAGCCGTGTGCTTGAACTAAGGCCATCCAACGGAAAGAGCAAGCAGAAAGCCAACGTCGACCGACACGGCACTCCGGTAGGACGACCCTTCCGGAACCAGCAAAAGTTGCCCCAGCATCAACGCCAACACAAACCTGCGGCTGGACACTCCGACCGACGCCAACGCTACGGCCGCCTGAAGATCAGCACCGGAGACACAATCGTCCTTGACCACAAGGCCGGCCAATCCATAGGCCGGGCCGTCATCAAAGTCAGGGGCACACGAGTCGCAGTCGAAAAGCAGAGCGCAAGCATCGCCCACACGCGAATCATCGCCCGCAATCCACGGCACCACATCCGCTGAACCACGCCATCCCAACAGGGACATCACGACCCAGACGCAATGGCGCATTCAGCAGTCACAACCGCCTGACGCAGCTCGAAATCGTAACGCACACCAATCCCAACCGAGACCGTTACGCCTACTTGAACAATCCTATGTACTCAGGAACGATCACGACCCAAACGACAAGCCCAGCCACGTCATCCTATTTGTGCCCTAACACAGACGAACAGACAGACATCCCAAGTCTAAAAAAGCCGAGGAGAAAAGCAAACATGACCGCCCAGCAAGACGTCGAAACCCGCCTGGCTGAACTACTCGAGATAATCAAGGACGAGGAGCAACGGCAGGTGGGCTACCCCACCAACCAGAACTTCGACTACTCCCCTCTCATCCCATTCCTCAACCACTCCCTCAACAATGTCGGAGACCCCTTCCACCGGACCAACTACCGGGCCAACACCCATGAGTTCGAGCAAGAGGTCATCTTCCACTTCGCCCATCTCATGGGCCTGGACCCAGAGGACGCCTGGGGCTACGTCACCTCGGGCGGCACCGAAGGCAACATGTACGGCCTCTACCTGGCCCGGGAACTCCATCCCGAGGGTATGCTCTACTTCTCCGAGGAAGCCCACTACTCCATCCTCAAGATTGCCCGCATCCTCAACATGCCCCACACGACCGTCAAACGGCAGCCCGACGGCGAGATCGACTACGACGACCTCAGGGATATGCTGACCGTCCATAGGGACCGGCCGGCCATCATTCTGGCCACCATCGGCACCACCATGCGCGGCGCCGTGGACGACATCCCAGCGATCCGACAAATCATTGACGAGCTGGGCATCGGGGAACACTACATCCACGCCGACGCGGCGCTCAGCGGAATGATCCTGCCCTACGTGGATGACCCACAGCCTTTCGGGTTCGACGCCGACATCGACAGCATCTCCATCAGCGGCCACAAACTAATCGGCGCACCCCTGCCGTGCGGTGTCGTCGTCACCCGCAAACACCTGGTCGAAACCCTAGGCCGAGCCGTCGAGTATGCCGGCATCCACGACACCACACTGTCCGGCTCCCGCAACGGCCTCACGCCGCTCATGCTCTGGTACGCCATCAACCACCAAGGCGAAGATGGATGGAGAGAGACCGTTCGCGGTATGCTCAACACCGCCGAGTACGCCGTGCAACGGTTCAACGAACACGGCATCAGCGCCTGGCGACACCGGAACTCTCCCACCGTGGTATTCGACCGCCCCTCGCAGGAAGTCTTCGACCGGTGGCAGATCGCCCCCGAGGGCGACGTGGCCCACATCATCACCATGCCCCACGTGGACTTCGCAACCATCGACCGGCTGGTGGCTGACTGCAGCAGTCCCCGTCCCGAACCACGACAGGAACACGATCTGCCGCCAGCGGAAACCGGCCTGCCGGCTCAGGAGCAACAGACGGAGCCCGCTCACACAACCACGATGCAGCGCATCGTGGTCATGGCCGAAAACCGCATCGGCGTCATTGCGCAGATTGCCGGCACCCTGGCCGAGGGCGGAGTGAACCTCAACAGCATCGCAACCGAGAACGAAGGACAGCACGGAGTCGTGATCATTACCACCGACCGGACGGACCACGCCCTTGCCATCCTCAACGAAGCCGGCTTCAAGGCAGTCTCCGACGAAGCTGTACTGGTGCAGCTGCCGGACCAACCCGGATCCCTGGCCAACCTTGCCGGCGAACTCAAGGACGCCGGCCTCAACATCAGGACTTTTCACATCATCGATCGCCGGGAAGACTACGCCACCGCAGCCATCACCACCGATGACCAGGAAAGGGCCAAGACGGCCCTGGCCAACCGCTACACGGTCATTTAGGCCAACACTGCGGCACCAAGGCATATACAGTACGAGGAAATTTCGCTACTCGGAATTCAGCCAAGCCGTGTCAGAATCCAGCTGATCAGCTGACGGTTTTCGTAACCGACCCAGCGATCCCTCAGAAACACTAACAATCCGCCTTCCGATTGGATGATCATTGACTGGCTTCATCGTTGATTATTTGGCGCAGTTGGACGATGCCTTGTGCTGTTGCCCGCCGTGCAGTTCTGAATTCATTTGGGCTCAGGTTGTGTTGGTAGAAGTGGGAATGCAGTCTTTCAGCGGCTGCCCAGTCCGAAACCCATCGTTCCGAACCCTGTAAGTCGCGCAAGTTGGTTACGGTGTTGCGGTACGCTCCGTGGCTCGATGCCGGCCAACCTCTGAGTTCTGCTACGGCCAGCGATAATTGAGCGTAGGCTCCCCACAGTAGTTCGGCGGCAATCATGGTGTTGCCGCCGGGGTTGAATTCTTCGTTGGAGCGTTCCAAGAGCTCCATGCTGGCGTCGAGCCGCTGCTGAGTGTTCATGCGGTTGCCCGTCTCTCGTCGTTCAGGCGGTCCGCCAGCTGGATGGTTCGTCTGGCGAAGCTCTTGGCGTCTTCGTCGGAGCCATTTGCGCTGTCGTATCCCATTCCAAACTTTACCAAGTCAGGCTGGGCCATGGCTGCGCTGAACGCGCTCGTCAGGTCGTGACCTAACTCGGAGGACTGGGCTAGGGCTTCGTAGATGTCACCTGTCGTTTCTGTGCTCTGTCCAGTCGCCAGTAGTTCGATGGCCTCGTGAATGCCGTCGCCGTCGTGGAACCAGCCGTTTCGCGCCGCGATGGCGGCTATTGAGCAGATCACAGCGCTGGCCAGACTTTCCGTGGCTTGCTGGTGTTGCATGTCCAGAAAACACAGGTCAGCTTGACTGAAGTAGTGAGTGGCTCGCTCCGTGGCTACCTCTTTGATGGTGTCGCTGAATTTGACTCCGACTGTGGAGTGGTCGGCTTGGCTGTTGTGGTGCAGGTAGGGATGCGTAGCTCGTTTGGTCACTACTGCGGCCATGTGGGCCGCGTCGAGGGCGTCAGTAAGAGCGATGTTGATCGCATCGCTGATTGGGCGGCGGCTTTGCTTCAACTCAACTCTCGCCAACAGGTTGTTCCGTAGCCTGTCGGCTTCGGCGGCGTTGGCGGTGCCGACTTCCTTTTCGTAGGCGGCGATGGCGACGCGTTCTGCCAAGTCTAAGATGGTTTCATTCATTCTGGTCTGCTCCCGTATGATGCGGGTTGTGTCCGTTTAGCAAGTTAGGACTTCCCGTGAGCGAATCCATGCGTGATGTATCAACTGGGGCCGCGGTCGCGGCAACATAGTCGGAAGCACCGTCCTTGGGCCACCCGGTCCCATTCTAACAATCAGACCCGATGTGTACAAAACGCTGAACGCCTGTAGGAACGGCCAAAATGCTGAAACGAGATTCGTCGCGGATCTGTCCACTTTCAGCCGCCGTTCAAACCGATTCGGAGTAGCGAAATCTCCTTACAGTACGGAGAGCCCTATCAGGACCCGTATCAAGCAGGTTATTCTAAAGAGCGCACTTTCGAATCCACCTTTGTGATTGCCGTCCGCAAGCGACGCAGGAAAGCCAAATCAGGTGCGCCCCAATCCAAAAAAGCCAGCTCTCCGGCACCCACCGCCGAGACTCGCAAACGGAAACCAGCGAAGACGTCACGAAACGGCAAAACCACCACGGTCCAACCGGGTGGCCCCAAAGACAAAATCTTTGAATTGGTAGCCCAAGTACCCGGCCAAGTGAAAATAGCCAGTAAGCCGCGAAAGCGCAAGGCTACCCAATCCCGCAGCAACACGGAACAGCGGACTCTGCCGGAGCTCCCGGCCAGTGGCGGAGAAAGCAAGGCATAGCCAAAGGGGCCGCCGCGCTGACCCTGTCGCCAACGCCGGACTGGCTGACCGACAACGCCCCGGTCCTTACCTTCGCTCTTTATCGCCGACAGGGAAAGGTTGACGCTGCGCAGGCGTTACTGGCCGGGGTCTTCCACGGGAAGATCGGTGCCAACGAGCGCAAAGACGCCCTCGGCATCCCGCACCGGAACGGAGCGCGTGATCATCCAGATCTCTCCGCCCCCCGCATCAAAATAGGGCGCCGTCCAGACGCCCGCGTTTGCGGCCAGTGGCGCCGTGAACCATTCCTGCGACTCGATGTTGTAGGACGGCACAGCGAGGTCCACGGTGGCGTAGCCGTCGGCGGTGCGATAGACGTATGGACTGGCAGTGACCCTGCCGTCCTGATCCAGCAGTGCCGCACCACTGCCGTAGAACGCGGGGTGGGCATCCAGGTAGGCCCGCAGGCGTTCCACATACGCGGCCGCGTCGGTGGGTCGCGCCACCGCCAACTCTGCCGCCAACGTATCGAGGGCGGAAACCACCTCGGCCTTCAGGGCCTCCTGGGTGGGCGGGCTGGTGGCGCACGCGAGGGTGGTCGCCAGGGCAAGCAGGAGAAGTGAGGCGATCGCAGCACGCAAGGTCATTCACCAAATGTTGGTCGGGATTCCCGTGCCCCATTGGGGGAACCTTCAGATTTCAAGGACGGTCCCAAAGAGACGCCGACACCATACCCCGACCTTTCAGGGCCCGTCAATCCAGGCTGGCCCAGCAGAAGATGCGCATACCGAACGTGACGTCCTATTCTCGCCAGTAGCCGAGTGCGAAACAAAGGAGCGACAACCACATGCCGCCGCGAGATCCACAGCCGGCCATCAGCAGACGGAAATCCAAGCTCAAGCTCGACGTACAGGAACCAGCACTCACCAAGATGCTGGAGAAGTACTGCGACCTACGCCGGCGAGGTTTCACCCAGCAAGCCATCCAAACCAAGGCCAGCTGGACCAGGAATCACCAGAAACTACTACTGGAAGAAGCCCAAAGGCGCGCAATGCCAGGCTCCCAGAAAAGCCAGGAACAGGCCGTGACAGAATGGCTGCTCGCCATTTTCGACGCCGGTGCCGAACTCAAGGTCATCCAAAGGACATCGGCCCTTTCGAACCTACAGACCAAGAAGCGGCTGGAGACCGCCCTGGACGACGCCAGTAGACCAGCCCCGACCGGCCTCATCATCAGAAACCCGGACGGCACGCCCGCCCGGGTATCCTGGCTCGACCCAAACGGAACCCTCATGCACCCTGCCGTTCGACGGCGCCCTCCCGGCCAACTACCCCGCAGAACTCGCCATACCGCAGTGCACCGAGGTCGCTCAGAGGCTGGTGGCACAACCATCGACCGACGCCCGTGACCGCACCTACACCATGCTGCTGATGGCAGAATTTGGCCTGCACTCGTTCGACTACGATGCCGGCAGAAGACTCCACTCCCAAATGGAAGAAGCCGAAATGGAAGACGACGCGAAGCGCACCGTCATCCTGAAGCTCCACCCAAACGCAGATGTAGGAAAACTCCTACTGCAGCGATGCGGGATCAGGCCCAGATGGCTCACCGGCTACCAAGCCAGGGACCTGTCCCGTCGTCTGCGCGAGGAAGAATTCCCACCCGCCGTGACCCGCAACGTGCTCGAACACCTGGGCCACGACCCCGACACCTACTACATCATTGGAGCCGATTACCGGATACCGGAACCTTCCGAAGAGGAAAAAGCCTACTGCGTCCAAGGATTACAGCAAGCAGGGTTCAGCGACGAAACCATCGAAAACGCCTTGGCGACGTTGGGAGTACCGATAGGCGGACACCATCCGCCCAAACGAAGTAGCAAAAAGCAGGCCTGAATCAACGGAAGCTGGCCGAGGGTAGGGCGACGCCCGCGTGGGCGACTACGCAGTAGTGGCCGGCAACGACGACGGCAGGCCCGCGTGCAGAGCCGCCATGTGGTGAGATGCCGCCGCAGTAACAGCCTCACCTCACGGGTTCGTCTGAACTCCCCACGTACACCATTGTCGGCCAGCAACCGCAGGATGCTGCGCGAAAAGCGCACAGAGGCTCGTTTCCAGCCTCAAGGCAGGAAACCCTCTGGACTCGCTAAGGGCCTCTGCGTTGCCCCAGAACAAGGATTTGGGGCATCTACCGGCGTATGCCATCGCTCACGGAACAGCTGTAAATACTCTAACCTTTCCCCTTACGGTGTTGGGAGTAGATTCGCGCCTGCAGCATGGTAGAACCGGAACAAGACAACACCGCGCTACTGTACGAAAACCAAACTGCTCAGATCAGCGCCGCGAAAACCTGCGGAGCATCAGGTACAGATTGAGGCCAGCGACCGCCAACGCGAGCACCCACAGCAAAGTGCCCAACAACGGGTTTACCGCAAGGCCCACGCCCAAGCCGAGGTAAAAAATCACCACGGCTACGAGAAATCCCAAGACGTGGATGACAGTCCACAGAACTTTGCGTTTAACGGACACTACCATGCCTCCGAAACAGGTCTGAACGACAGGACGGCGAAGCAGACATCTCGCGCTGAATGGTAACTGCCACGTATGCGGCGCTACCCGGGCGTTCGACGGTACTCGGAGCTATGGGACCACCCAGGTCACCGGCAACGACAAAATGCCGCTACCTGACGAGAAGGTAAAAAATACCTACCAAGAAGTGAAGCGTCAAGCGACGTTGCACAGGTCGGCCACTATGGCCGGCAGCTCGGGATCCTTGCCCCACAGCTTCCACTAGGGACGCGGCGGGGGCAGCACCGGCGGCTGGAAGTTCCAGACCGCCTCAGCCCTCAGAATCAGGTGCTCCAGGAACTCGCCAGGGCTGACCTCGGGTTCCCGCCGGAGCGCCGCCGCCTACCGCGGCTACAGCGCGAGGGCGGCCCGGAACACCTTCGCCGATGGCCAGTGGCAGAGACATTCCAACGCGCCCCGATCGGAGTACAGCCGGTGGCCACAGCCAACGGCGCACTCCACCTGGACAACGTCGTCCAACACCATGCCAGCTACCAACAAGGTCGCCAGCGGATGCCGGCAAAGACCGTGTTCTAAAACCGGAGGGTCCTTTTCCCGCAGCAAGGGGGCAATGGCCGCTTGGACAAATTTTCGTGCCTCTCCGTGGGTCTCAAGGCGACGCATTTCGCCAGGATCGGGCAAAGCGCCCGTTTCCAAGGACTGTTCTAATTTTCCTAGCTCACACGGCGGCGGACCCAGGATCGGGCGGTAAGCGGCCACTAGGCGCGTAGCCGGCTGGTCCGCACAGCCCACCGTTCGAGCGAGATCCGTTTCTTCACACGGTGCCCTTGTTGCATCGGCCTTAAAAGTACCCGGTGACGATTCTGAATTTTTATAGTTTAAATTCTTAGAATTAAGATCGTCACCCCGTGACCCCTTAAGGCCAATGCAACGATCCAACGCGGCCGCCGTGTCGTCGGCCGCTGTTTCTCCCACCCGTTCCGGTTCCCAAGGCAATCTGCCGCAACGTCGCCGAACTGATTCGATGTACCCTACTCGCTTGACGGCGTCTTCAGCGGCAATCGCCTCGTCGGAGTCGACAATCACCATCTCCGGCGCCCATTGTCGTGCCATACCCACCGCCATCGCAACCGACCGCTCCGGCCGTCTAGACGAACGTTTACCCCCAGACACCGCACACTGCAGCGTCCGCCGCAGGTAGGGCAACGGACGTTTTACATATCCCACACCGATGGCCGTGAGCGCATACTCCAAGCTCTTTTGACCCGACCACGTCAGCACGTCCGCCAGCAGTTGAGGCGTAACCGTCCAAGCATCATCCCGATTGGCCACGCAGCTCTGCAGGTAAGCCCATGGATCCCGAACGGCACCCGCACTGGCTCGGATCGCGTCGAGCAACTCAGATTCCCGCCCCTCCGCTTCGTAACACCTGCCCATGTCAGCCAACCAACGGGCGTCGTCGGCGTCCAGATGCACGCCAGTCCAATTGGTGAATTGAACTATCGGCCAGCGTTCAACCGGTGGAATCTCTGGCGCCGGGAAGGGCGACGAAACCGCCGGCGCATCCCCAGTTTCCTGCAACCCAGCGACCGACGTTGCATCCGCCTTACGCCGGATCCGCGAAACCGTCGACCGGTCTATACCGAGTCGCCGGCCAATTTCGGCGTTGTTGCACACGCCTTCCGCGACCAGAGCCAGTACCTGGATCCCACGACGGCCAGCAAGCTTCTGCTGTAACTCGCGACCCTTTTCCCCACGACGACATTGTTCCTGACGAAAATCATCATCCGTCGGCCGCAACGTAGGTTCGCGAGTCCACTCGTCAATAACACCATGCACCGCACTCAACACGGTATCCGTTGGAATGTCTGTTGGCCTGCAGTCCAGGCCACGATCACGCCCCTGCTGCACCGCCCGCCGGTGGACGACCTCAGTAATGCCCCACTCCGGCCCATCGGCTACGAAAGCATCCCAGTCGAAATCCCACTGGCGACATTCCCTACGGACCTGCGCCTGGGCCAGCTCACGCAATACCCCGTAGGGAACCGCCGACACCGGCAAGTCCGCCAGCAACCTAATTTGTCGCGAGGTGCTGTCAGAACCCGGTTCCGTCGACACGGGACCAGCCAGCACGTCGGCCGCACCGACCTGGTCAGACAAACGACGGCCCCCACGTGCGTCATCGCGGAGGCCATCGCCTGAACCGGCATTCGCCGGACCCTCAACTGAGGTTGAGTAAGTATTATCGTTATAGGTGGACGCTGGGCCTGTACGCTTACAGGCCACCGCCGTGGCTTCAGTTTTCAAGAGGACCCTCAGGGCCGGATGATGAATCCGGCAGTAAATTGCTACTGTTTTACCCTGTCTTACGCTTACTCGTCAACATAATGTAGCGTTGCAGCATCACGGCACTACTTTTCACCGCCGTGCCACCACGGCAAACGCGCACCACACCCTGGTTTATCCCGCCTACGGGATATTGTCGTGAATTCTACCCGGCGAAATAAAAATAGCCGGCCGACTATGCCAGGGAGCACTTAAACACCGAACCGCGCCCTTGACGCCAGTCATCACTCCGGCGGGCGCGGAACGGTTCCTCTTGACAGCCATCGCCACGGCGTTGCTGCTGATCAGATTATGCCGCTCACGCCCCAGAGTGTCAATAATTAGGACCTCCCGTAACTGTTCACGTTTGAGGGGACGGGTCGGCTTGCAAAGCAAATTCCGTGCTTGGCCACCCGTCCACAACCAGTCGGAAAAGCCGAAGATCCCCTCAAGTCTGAACAGTTACGACCTCCCGTATGCCGAGGCGATTTCGCTACTCGACGGGTCAGAGTAGCAGAGACTACGTCTGGCTCAGTAAAGGTATTAGCTTGTCGATCAAGGCCTCGACGTCGTTTAGGCCGTCCGCTACGTCGTCGGTTTCCATATCGTTTTCGTAGAAATTCTCGTGCAGCAGGTTGGCTACGCCAAACAGGCGGCGGATGTTGCCATCGCCGGTCTCGGCCCGGAGCCGGCTGATGATCCTGTGGTAGTGCCGGTGGCGGTTGTGTTCCCACCCGCGCCGTTCTGCGATGGCTTTGAGGATCTGGGCAGTAGCACCCCATCCTTTCTCTGATGACTGCGGGAGATCGCCGTCGGCGAGTTCCTGTCTGGCCTGCGCCAAGAACTGCGCGCTGGCTTGTTGATACTGTTGGGTGGTCACTTGGGGCTCCTGCTGCTGTTTTTGGAGGTTAGCAACTGCGGCTTGCCTTGGCAATGATGCCGGCGCGGCCTTCATGATGATGTTCGGATCTGAGTAGCGAAATCGCCTCGTAGGCCACACCATTCACTAGGCGATTTCGTTACTCGTCAACGGGGTTGTCCTGTTAGAGAAGGCGACGGCCACTCGCTTATCCGATCATCGGGAACAGCCGGTTGATGGCGCGCTTGGCGGCTGTGCGGCGACTGCGAAGTTCTCCTTGGCCCAAGTGGCCTCGGTAGAAGTGGACGTGAAGTTGCTCGGCGGCTGCGGTATCTGATCGCCATGGCCCAGGAGGGCTGTGCTCGTCCAGTTGGACGGAGACTGCCTGGTACCCCCGATGTCCTTCGCAGCGCCAGCCGTTTATCTCTGCTATTGCGATTAGTCCGTGCGCTACTGCTCCCCACAAGAGTTCGGCGGCAATCAGGTTGTTGCCGCCGTCGTCGAATTCCTCATCGGAGCGTCTGATGAACTCCCCGATGATGTGGAGCCTCTCGTCTATCGTCATGGGACAGCACTGCCCAGTTGGTTTGCCAACTCCACGGCCTGCCTGGCAAAGAGCATAGCGTCGTCGGGGCCCGTGATGGGGTCGTAGAAGAAACCCGTGTTGACGGAATAGGGCTGTCCCATGGCCGCTGCGAACGCGCTGTTCAGGTCCAGTCCCGGCTCGGAGGCTGACATCAGCAGTTGGTAGATGTCATCGTCTTCGGCCGGCAGGATTCCGGTCGCCAGCCCGACGACTGCATTGAGATCGTCGTCCTTGTCGGAGTGGGGCCATCCCCGCTGGGCTGCGATTGCCGTTATGGAGCAGACGATGGCGCTACAGAGGTGCTGGGTGGCTTGGAGCGCGTCTCCCTGACTGAAGCAATCGGTCGCCTGCTGGAAATGCTCCTCGGTCGCGTTCTTGGCACTCTCCGCAATGGCGTCCACCCAATGGTCGGCGATGGGCCTGCAGAGTGAATCGTCGTTGCTCGTTGCTGTCGGCGCCTGTGCTTGCGTGCTCCCGAGGTGGGCATTGGTCGGGACAGTGGTTTTGAACGTCTGTCGGGCGGCTTCTTCCAGTTCGCTTAGCAGATCAGGGATTGGGTATCGCCCGTCGTACTGATCAATCTGTGTGCTGAAGTCGGCTATCAGCTTTTTCGTCTCGGCTTCGCTTTGGTTTGCCGTTGTCTGGGCGAGGACCCGGTGGCCTGCGTTCGAGAACACTTCTTTGATCTCGTTTCTGACTGGCATGGCGGTGCTCCTGTTCGCGTTGCTGTTCGCCGATGCGATTTATGCTACTGGCGGCCTGACGAGAGGTCAATCGGAGTAGCGAAATTGCCTCATTCACGCAAACTCGCACCGTCGTTTCTTTCGTACGCCACGGTGCCGGGCGTACCATCCGTGTGCAAGTGTGCACATGGCCCTTTGCACAAAAGGCCATATACTCAAAAGCACACCGTAGAGGTGCCATGCCGGTCGTAGCAATCGTGAATCAGAAGGGCGGCACGTCCAAAACCACGTTGAGCACGAACCTCGCATGGGCGCTGACAGAAAAGGGAAAGGTGCTGCTCCTAGACGCCGACCCTCAGGCCAGCTCCCAGAACTGGGGCGCCGGCAGTGATCCCGCACCCGAAGACTTGACCGTCAAGGGAGCTGGTGGAGACCTACTTCGACTGGTCCGGTCCATGGCGTCCGATTACGACTGGATCATCATCGACGGCCCGCCAACTCGCGCCAACACAGTCCGCGAAGAGCACTCCTTGCCCACTGCCTATCGAATTATGTCCGCCATAGCCACTGCGGGCCGCCATCAGCGTGTCTGGGTGCCTACCTCACGCCGCCCTCATCCCCATTTATTGGAATCGGGCCTGGCCCCTTCGCCTTCCCTTACCCATCATCCCTGGTGTTAACGCCAGTGCCCATCACTTCGGTGGATTCGGGCTTAGTGTGCAAATGCACAAGAGACATCCGTGTCCGCGTGGGGGCACCAGCGCACCACGGGCTACCAGACTAACCAACCAGGAACCTCCGCCCCAGTAGTACGTTTTGCCGCCGCCCTTAACAGCCTCGCCGCGGTGTCCTGGGGCGTTGGCCATCGGACAGGGTTTTAACGCTGGTGCCGTCGGCGTCCCGCTGGCCGCAAAAGGTTCCTGACCAGGGCTTGCCGCACCTCGGACATGGCTCTCGCACCAGGATGTACCACTGGTAGGCTGACCACCCGATGATCAGTTGATGGCAGTTGATGCAGTGACCAAATGCGTAGGGCTGGTGGCCACCGTCTTCAAGATGATGCCAGGCCTCACCGGCCAAGTCCTGGACTTCTCCTGGGTGTAGCCGGCTTCCCGCATGGCTCTGATGGCTTCCAGAATGAGCCGGACATCATCTGTTTTCTTCGGCATGTCCTCGCTCCCTACACAAGAGTTGGCCCAAACCTTTCCGGACGTTCAACGGCCGCACAAAGCAGGCTGTCATGAATCGCGTGCCGCTTGCCCTGGATTGCGTAAAAACTCGCGTGCCGCTTGCGCCGCCTTCGTGGGTGGCCAGTGGCACGGGCATGCCAGCGGACCCCGATCGGAGTAAAGCCAGTGGCCACACCCAGCGGAGCACTCCACCTGAACCACGTCGTCGAACACCATCGCGCTGGCCAGCAGGCTCGCTAGCGGATGCCGGCAGGGACCGTGTTCTAAAACCGGACGGTCCTTTTCCGGCGGCAAGGGCTCAATGGCCACGTGAACCGGTTTTCGTACCTCTCCGTCGCTCCCACGACGACAGATTTCGTCTGAATCGGGCAAACCGCCCGTTTCCAGGGGTTGTTCTAACTTTTCCCGCTCCCACGGCGGCGGACCCAAGACCCTGCCGTAACCGGCCACTACGAGCGCATCCGGACAGTCCGGAGAACCCACCGTTCGAACCAGTCCCAGTTCTTCACACGGTACCCATGTTGCATCGGCCTTAACGGAACCCGGTGACGACTCTAAACTTTTACAATCAAGATACTTAGAATTAAGATCGTCACTCCGTAACCACTTAAGGCCAACGCAACAATCCGACGGATCCGCCGTGTCCAAGTCGGCGACTGTTTCCTGCGCCGGTTCCGGTTCCCAAGACAACCTGCCGAAACGCCGGCGAACTGATTCGATGTACCCTACTCGCTTGCCGGCGTACTCAGCAGCAATCGCCTCATCGGCGTCCACAATCACCATCTCCGGCGCCCACTCCTTCGCCATCCTCACAGCCAGCGCAACAGACCGCAGCGGCGACCCCGACGAACGTTTACCCCGCGATACCGCACACTACAGCGTCCGCCTCAGGTACGGCAAGGGACGTTGCACACGACCCCCACCGATGGCCATGAGCGCGTACTCCGAGCTCTTTGCACCGGCCCACGCTAGCACGTCCGCTAGCAGCTGAGGCGTAACCGTCCAGGCATCGCCCCGATTCGCCACGCAGCGCTGCACGTAAGCCCATGGATCCCGGACAGCACCAGCACTTGCTCGAATTGCGTCGACCAACTCAGATTCCCGACCCTCCGCTTCGTAACACCGGCCCGTGTCGGCCAACCAACGGGCATTATCGGCATCGAGATGCAGGCCAGTCCACTTGGTGAACTGAACTATCGGCCATCGTTCAGCCGGTGGAATCTCCGGCGCCGGGAAGGGCCGCGAAACCGCCGGCACATCCCCAGTTTCCAGCAGCGCACCGACCGACGTTGCACCCGCCTTGCGCCGGATCCGCGACACCGTCGACCGGTCCATACCAAGTCGCCGGCCAATTTTGGCGTTGTTGCACACGCCGTCCGCGACCAGCACCAGCACCTGGGCCTCGCGGCGGCCAGCGAGCTTCTGCTGTGTCTCCCGACCCTTTTCCCCACGACGAGCTTGTTCCTGACGAAAATCATCATCCGTCGGCCGCAACGTAGGTTCGCGAGTCCACTCGGCAATAACACCACGCACCGCGCTCAACACGGTATACGTTGGAACGTCTGTTGGCCTGCAGTCCAGGCCGCGATTACGCCCCTGCTGCACCGCCCGCCGGTGGACGACCTCAGTAATGCCCCACTCCGGCCCATCGGCTACGAAAGCATCCCAGTCGAAATCCCACTGGCGACATTCCCTACGGACCTGCGACTGGGCCAGCTCACGCAACACCCCGTAGGGCACCGCCGACACCAGCAACCTCATTTGTCGCGAGGTGCTGTCCGAACCTAGTTCCGTCGACTCGCGACCGGCCAGCACATCGGCCGCACCGACCTGGTCAGACAAACGACTGCCCCCGCGAATATCATCGCGGAGGCCGTCGCCTATACCGGCCTTGGCCGGACCCTCAGCTGAGGTTGAGTCAGTATTATCGTTATAGGTGGACGGTAGGCCTGTATGTTCACAGGCCACCGCCGTAACTTCGGTTTTCAACTGGACCCTCAGGGCCGGATGATGAATCCGGCAGTAGATTGCTACTGTCGTTTTACCCTGTTGGCCGCTTACTCGTCAACATAACGTAGTGATGCTGCAGCACGGCACTGCTTTTCACCGCAGCACTTCCACGAAAACCCCGCACCACACGCTGGTCTATCCCACCTACGGCGGGTCGTCGCGAATTCAGCCCGGCGAAGTGGGTCTACAGGCCATCACTGCCAGGACTTAAACGCCGAACCGCGCCCTTGACGCCGATCATCACTTCGGCGGGCGCGGAACGGATCCAGTTGACAGCCATCGCTACGGCGTTGCTGCTACCCAGATTATGCCGCTACCGCCCCAGACTGTCAATCAATGGGTGCTCCCTGTAACTGTTCACGTTTGAGGGGACGGCAACGGTTTGCTTTGGACATTCCGTGCTTGGCTGCCCCTCCACAATAGGCCGAATAGTCGGCAGATCCCCGCAACTCTGAACAGTTACTGCTCCCTTCGGCGAGACGCATTCACTGAAACTCGCCTCGCCGTTTCTTTCGGCCACCACCGCACCGGGCGTACCATCCGTGTGCAAGTGTGCAGGTGGCCCTTTGCACAAGAGGCCACTTACTCAGGGCGCACCGGAGCTTTGCCATGCCGGTCGTAGCGATCGTCAATCAGAAAGGTGGCACGGGCAAGACCACCCTGGCCACCAACCTGGCGTGGGTACTAGCAGAGAAAGGAAAAGTCCTACTCCTAGACGCCGACCCTCAGGCCAGTTCACAGAACTGGGGCGCCAACGATGACCCTGCACCCACCACCCTGACCGTCAAGGGAGCTGGTGGTGGAGACCTGCTTCGACTGGTCCGGTCGATGGCGTCCGATTACAACTGGATCATCATCGACGGCCCCCCGGGCATTTCCAAGACCACCGCCGACGCCGTGAGAGCCGCGGACGTTGTTTTGATACCAGTCCAACCAAGTCCACTGGACGTGTGGGCCGCCGCCGACATCGTGGCCGCAGTTCAGGCCCGCCAGAAAGTCGCCAACGGCGTTCCCAAAGCTGCGTTCGTCATCACTATGACCCAACCGCGCACACGCCTGAGCCGGCAAATCGACGATCCGCTCACCGAAATGGGCATCGCCGTCCTCCAGGCGCGGACCACCCACCGCATGGCATACCGCACAGCCATCAACAACGGCGATTCTGTCATCGTCGGACGCGATCAGACCGCCCGCAACGAGATTCTCGCCATCAGAGACGAGTTGGAGACTTTTACCCATGACCATTAGACGCAATCCCAATCTTGGCAACCAAGACGCTCGGGAAGCCTTCGTAGACCAGGTCGCCACCGAGGACAAGAAGAGGTTGCACTGTTTCATTCCTGCCGGCATCCACCACACGCTCAAGTTGATGGCGCTCGAGGACGACACCGACATGACCGCACTGGTAGTCAACGCCCTCCAGAACTACGTCGCCGAGCGCCGGCGCTGATCAGCAGCACCCACCCGCTTGCATATGTGTGCAAATGTGCAGTTGGCCCTTTGCACACAGGACCCTTTGCACATAAGGCCAACTGCACACGCATCGTGGGCTTCCGCACTCACACTGTAGCGTCTTCAGCTCGGCCACCCGAAGTTGACCGCCGCGGACGTCATTTTGATGACAGCCGCATATTGCGGATCTCAAACCGCCACCAATAGACTCAGGAAGACCGCACGTTATACGAGTCCCATCATGGCCGACACACGAGATTTTCCATACATCTGGACCACCTGGCTGCCCAGGCTGTTGACCGATGAAAACTCCTGCGAGTGGGCCATCTGGTTTAAAGCCCACCACCAGAACTGGGCCAAGGTCCCTTCCGACCTCAATCAAACGGAGTGGTTACTAACCCGCACTGCACTGCTCAACGAAAAGAAGAACCGGTGGGAAGCACGTCGCCAACCCGTGTACGTCGAGGGTCAAAACAACTTCCTTCTGCGAGGCCAAACCGCCATCCTGGCCGGCCAGCCAGATCTCATCGTCGAACGGAGCACCGACGCCCTCATCATCGACTTCCAAGCTGGCCACAAGCAGCCCTCGCACTACTTGCAGATCATGATCTACATGTACGCTTTGCCCAAAGCCCTGCCGCAATACCAGCACGCCAAGCTGGCAGGAGAAGTGGTGTATCCGACGCGGACGGCACGAGTACCAATGGGGGGTCTGCACACCCAGTTCAAAAAAGACCTCGGCGCCTTAATCCGCCGGATTGCAACGGACAGGCCCGCCGCCCGGGCACCGAGCGCACACGAATGCCGCTTCTGCGACATCACTGCCCACGACTGCGCAGACCGTGTGAACGGCGACCTAACGACGCACGAGGAGACCACTCTCGAGTCCTGATATTGAACAGCAACATGAACCCCTTGCCGCCCCATGGGGCGGCTTTTTCCTGTCCACCAAACGAACCTTTATCCAGGAGACCCAACCGTGACCGTTTCCTTCCAACAGCCCCGCGCCACCTGCCCCGTACTACGCCGTCCTCCAGGGGAACTTGAGCCCTGGACCGCCCACATGGTCAGCATGTTGCAAACGCTCCAATCCGGTGCGAGCCTCACCATTTATCCTGGGCGGATAGTCTGGACCACCCCAGACCGCACCACCCTCGGCTTCACCAACCGTCAACAACGCGAACTACACAACATCGGCGTCCTCGCCGACATCGGCCTCGTCCAAGGCATGGCAATCGACGACGACCTCGAGATGCTCTTCGTGATGACCGAGGACCTCCTCGATGCCACCAAAGACAACATGCGTGTAGCCACCGGCCGCCGCACCGACCCCGCTGGCCGATACCACGGCTACGTTGTATGGCAACGTCGAGGCACCCCGAACCACCTGTGCATCAACATCTCGCCTGACCAAGTCATCACCCTCTGGTACCACTGGCCCGAAGGCGACAGCCAGCCGTCGCAGCCACCTATGCCTTAGCTGCACACCCGCTACAATAAGGAATCTGGCTACACCATTAACCTGGGAGAGACCACATGTCCAATCTGCCCCCCATACGACCAACGCGCCTTCGACATCGCGCGAGCCATGGTCGAAATCATCTCCCCAGAAGACGCCTTCCTATTCGGTTCGAGAGCCCGCGGCGACTGGAACGACACGTCCGACATCGCGCTTCCTACCTACCAGCCACCAGGTGCACGTAAGACGCCTGACCTGACACAATTTGAGCATGACGAAGACCAACAACAAACGTAGGCAGCAGGCCTCGAGCTGCCCCGAGGGCTAGCACCCCGCGGGCCACGTCACCCCCATCGCCTCACCGTCAAGTAGCAAGCCTACTGCCGCCGCGCCATCGGCATCTCCCGCTCCGTCCACAACCTCTGCGTCGCCACCCACCGCTGCAATGTAATCGGCACTATTCACTTACGCCCAGCCAGGAGAAGGAGATGACCATTCCTTCGGCAGACCGCCAGTCTCTGGACCTCGCTCACAAGGTTCACCAGATTGCCGGAGCCCGCCAAACCATCCTATTCGGGTCCAGGGCCCGAGGAGACCACCGACGAGATTCCGACGTAGACCTCCTCCTCATCATGGACCCCCCGCCGACCGATCAATGGCTGAAACACCTGCACTCCCAGGCGCGTGCCATTCAAAAAGCCGCGCTGCCGCAGGCATCCGGCATAGACATACTGACCATGACTCAATCGGAGTTTCAACGAGCCAAGCACCTGAAGAACAACCTTGCCAATTCAATCGTAAGACACGGACACGCCATCATGCCCGACGAAAGCATGGAATATCGGTATAATTACCATTACGAACAAACTGACTGGGACGATGTCCGCAGCAGACTCAGCGACGCGACCGAAGCTGCCCACAACCTCGACGTGTTGCTGGAAAACAAAGTCCTAGACTTGCTCAACGATAAGATGATCGGACACGCCGCCCAGACCGCTCTCGAGAACGGATACAAAGCCCTGCTGGGCTCACGCGGTCTCCACTATCCCACCAGCGGCAGGGACGGTCACAACCTCCAACTCCTCGTAACACACGTTCGAAACGACCTGGCATGGCCTGTTGACCAACCCGTTCCGGGCGAACAGCACACTTACCTGACGGAGTTCAGCGGAGCTGCGCTTTACACACACGAGCACCAGTCCCTGGACAAAGAACGCATCGCCACCGAGGTTCCTGAAGCGGTTCAGCAACTACGAGTTCTCGTCGAACAAGTCATGCCTGGCTGAACGAACAGCAAGAGAACCGCCTACTCAGGACGACTCCAGCACGACCGTCAAGGGAACCAGACCATGACCGCAAACGCCGCCCACCTCGACCGCGCGAAAGACCTGGTCTCAGAAGAACTCCCCCGTTACTTGGGACCGCGTTTCGAGATTCACCACATCGTAGCCGACACGTTTCACCACGACGACGAAGACCTAAACTAAAGCCAAGGTGAAATGCGCAGATGGTGGGGGTCAAACGACGGAGCCGGGTCGTTCTCCAAGTACGGATGAGAGGGATTCACGGGCTTAACCCAGCTGATCATCATCGCCACTTAAATGTACATCCCACCTTGGCTTTAGTTTAGTAGCCCTAATCCAGCGCGTCGCGGCTCCTGAGCCCCCTCCGACCACCGCCGGCGCGTCCAAGTGCCGTTTCTGCGACATCACGGCCGACGACTGCGCCGACCGTATCGACGCGGATCCCGACCCCTCCACCGGCGACACCAACGACTTCTGACGCCATCGTGGTCCAAAGCGCATTGCACCCGCCTTCGGGTGGATCCACGCTGTACGCGTGAACCCGCTCTCCGCAGGGAGTAGCGAAATCTCCTAAACCGAAGAGGCGCTACGGCCGAAGCTTCGGCATAAGCCAAGCGTGGTAAACTGCGCAAAAGAGAAATTGCCATGAAAAAAACGCTGAGCGCCAAATATGAGAACGGTGCCTTCAGACCCCTGGATAAAGAACAACTGTCCATACCAGAAGGCGCCATCGTCGCCATCGTTGTCGACGACGACATACCATGGGACGACCCGCGATGGATGAAGCAACTCCTTGACGACGAGGAGGCCGAACACTACCTCAAAGGCGTCAACCGGGAGCCCATCCCGTGATCATCCCTGACCTCAACCTGCTCATATACGCATACGACCAGCGCGCATCCCAGGCATCCACAGGCCCACCTCTGGTGGGCCCAATTGTTGCGCGGCGACGAACCAGTGGGAATACCCTGGGTGGTCCTGACCGGTTTCGTCAGGCTCACGACACGCCCGGGCATATTAGCCCGACCGCTCAGCAGCGCAGAGGCGATCCAAGAGATTCAGCAGTGGCTCACAAACCCACACGTCTCGGCCATCACCCCGTCGAACACGCATCCGGAAACCCTCGGCATTCTACTCCAGGCTGTTGGCAACGGGCCCAATACGGTAACCGACGCCCACATCGGGGCGCTGGCGATCGAGCATAACGCCGTCGTACACAGCAACGACGGCATCTTCGCCCAATTCCCTGGGGTACAGCAGCACAACCCCATAACGTAGGACAGACGGAAACATCCCCGCCCTCGTCGCAGATCTCCGCAGCCCGACCTCGGGATAGCCACCAACACAGGAGTCGCCATGGCCAGCCAAAGCGACGCCCTCCGGATCGTGCTCGCCGCTATCGCCGCGATGCGCGAGGCCGGCTACACGAAAGAGGACATCCAAGAGCTCGCCGGTGACGCCTGGGACCACATCGAAGCCGGTGGCCACCAGCCCCATGCCTTCGGCCACTGCACGAACTGCCGGCACCTCATAATCGGTTGGTCGGCTTACCAGTGGTCCATCCTAGTGCGCGAGCCTTGGTGACGCGATAAACGGAGAGAACAAGCGCAATTTGACACCGTTTCCGGGAGGAACCCAGTGAAAGGTCGGCAAAAACGAAAACCGTCACCCGCGGCGACGCAATCTAGTCAGAATCGCTGGGCGCCGGCCCCTGATTTCCGACGGATCTAGTAATCACACCGGCCGGCCCCACGGTTGACGAAAATCGCAATCGAGCCGGCGCCGCCAGTCCCCGCACAAAGGGGTTTACGTAACGCGCGTTGTGCGAATCCAGCGTCGTGGTCTATTCCCGACCTGTGGTACAAACTACCACCAGACAAACAAAACCCCTTGCCGTTCTTAGCGGCAAGGCGAGGAACCACCATGTCCATCACCAGCAGGCCCGCCACCGCCATCATCATCATCATCGCCTTGGCTGCCTTTTTGACCGCCACCCTCGCCCTCGCCTGCTCATCAGCCACGCGAAGAGCCGGCGACGTGAATACCGACCGGGCCGCTCTGGCGGCTTTGTACAACGCCACCAATGGAAGCAGTTGGCAGGACGACACTAACTGGCTGAGTAACCGGCCGTTGGGAGAGTGGCACGGCATTAGCACTGACGCCGACGGGCGCGTTACTGAGCTGAGCCTCGGCAGCAACCAGTTGAGCGGGCCGATACCGTCGGAACTGGGCAACTTCGCCAACCTGCTAGGGCTGTGGCTCGACGACAACCAGTTGAGCGGGTCGATACCGTCGGAACTGGGCAACTTCGCCAACCTGCAATGGCTGAGCCTCTACGACAACCAGTTAAGTGGATCGATACCGTCGGAACTGGGCAACCTAGACAACCTGGAATACCTGTACCTCGGCGGCAACCAGTTGAGTGGCTGTGTACCCGCCAAATTGCTGGATGTGCCTTCCAGTGATGGCGCCAGCCTCGGTCTGCCCTCCTGCTGAGCCTCGGGTCAACGGATGTAAGAGCCTGTCTACGATCTTTTTAGGATTAACACCGTGAAGGCAAGCACCACCATTTGCAGGCTGGTATTGAGCTTCCTTTCACAGTTCTTCCAGAGTCGGCGGCACTTTTCCAGCCAGGCGAATGACCGCTCCACCACCCATCGCTTTGGAAGCACCACGAAGGTGTGCAGTTCGTTGCGTTTCACCACTTCCACCGAGGCCCCCAACAAGCTTTGCACCGCAGCGGCAAAGGGCTTCCCGGTGTAACCCCCGTCGACCAACACCTTCTGGACCTGGCTGAGGTCGGCCCGGCTTTCGTCAAACATCGCCAAAGCCCCAGCCCGGTCGGTGACGTCGGCGGTAGTCACATGTATCCCATGGGGCAATCCTTGCGTGTCCACCGCGATGTGACGCTTGATTCCGGACACCTTCTGGCCTGCGTCATAGCCCTTGTGCCCGGCGGTGTCCGTGTTCTTGACGCTCTGGGAGTCCACGATGCAGAAGCTGGTCTGCTCTTTCCGACCATTGCTTTGCCGGGCCGCGCCAACCGATTTTTTTTAGGACTTGCTCCAGAATGGATTCTTTCGCCGGGCCAGGCCGCTCGCTCCATTGCCGGAAATACTGGTAGCAGGTGCGCCAATTGGAGAAGTCCGCCGGCAGCATTCGCCACTGGCACCCGCTTTTCAAGAGGTACAGCACCCCGCAGAAAACGTCATACAAGTCCACGGTGCGGGGCTTGGTCCGACGGCGGGCCGACTCCAGCGTGGGCAGAATACGGGCGAATTGCTCCCGGCTGATGTCGCTGGGATAGGAATGAGACATGATTACCCCTCCCCTGATAATAGTCTCAACTTAACCTATTCCAGAGATCGTAGACAGGTTCTAAGAGCTCCGGCAACGACGTATATGGCAATCGCCGCGGCGACCGCAGTCCCCGCACAAACGGGTTCACACAACAACGGTTATGCGAACCAGGACCAGTATCAACAGAGCCGAGTTCTAAGCCCTTATAAGGTGAATTTCTATGTCGACAATACGGGTGCAACCGCAAGACGTGGACATCCCAAAAGGAGATCCTTTTGCTAACGATAGTCTCGATCGCAGAGAAGCAATCGAGACGTTGACACGGACCATAGGGAACATAGCAGGTCCTTGCATCATAGGGGTGGACGCACCCTGGGGGGCTGGGAAAACAACCTTCGTCAAGATGTGGGCCAGTTATCTCAGATCGAAAGATTTCACGGTCGTTCAATTTAGTGCTTGGGAAACCGACTATTCTGGCGATCCCTTCCTGGCACTGTCCGGTGAAATCATCTCAGAGTTCAAGAACAGCGATAATTCACGTATCAAAAAAGCGGGAGCGGCCATTGCCATTGAAGCCGACCGGTTAGTGAAACAAAACTTGCCGCTACTTATGCGGACTGTCGGGTCTGCTGTACCCATCGTCGGTCCGTCGGCTGGCGCCGTACTTGGTGACATTGCAGAGAATTTGATTGCGCAGCACGACAAGTCTCGCAATTCCATCCGCGCTTTCCGTGACCGTCTCGAAAAGGTCGCTGGTGGTCTGGCGGAAAGTGAAGAAAACCTGCCGTTGATCGTGATCATAGACGAGCTTGACAGATGCCGCCCGTCTTACGCGGTCGAGCTTCTGGAAACGGCGAAGCACATATTCAGCGTCAACAACGTTGTTTTTGTGCTGTCTACTCACCGTGAACAGCTGGCACATGCCTTAACAGCTGTCTACGGCGATCGATTTGACGCCGCAGGCTATCTTGGCAGGTTCTTCGACATAGATTTTCGCCTGCCTGAAGTGGATCGACAAAAATTCATTCAAGCTACACTGAGTTCCACGCAGCTTTCCGAACGGTACCGGCAATCACCCAGCCTGGAGGTGTTGGCGACATTCTTGAATGATTCTGGCCTTACGCTCAGGGACATCGCCAAGGCCATCAACCACTTGGCTTTGGTAGTCGTGTCGATGCGTGTTGAAGGCGAGCGCTTTCAGACCGAAGCCGACGTAGCCGTCGCCCTGATGATACTCAGGGCGATTGACTACCCTACTTACAGACTGTTCGTCGAAGGATCTGCCACCCATCAGCAAGTAATCCAGCATGTGTTCGTCAAATTACGAAAAAATACGGTGCGAACCACCGTTGAGGGTGCATTCTATCAAGCCGTCATATTCCTGGCGAACCGAGAGATGACCAGCGACACCATGCCGCTGCAGGAGGCGGCGGACCAAACCCTAACGGACGACAACACTTATGGTATCAGGTCTAGCGACCTGATGACTTGTTCGCAATTTCACCACTATGTTGGACGTTTTGCACCATCGGTGGTGCCGCATAACCGCGTCGACTACTTGGGGATCGTGCGCACGATCGGATTATTCTCACAAGAGAGGTTGGTTGGGGTTGTACCGTTGACGCATTGATCACATGGCTTCGTATCCTCCGCGTCTTTTTGCTCGTTCCCAAAGCGAGGAGCCCTGTTAATTTGGTCGTGTCCATCACAGTGGGACCGGCCTGATGACCTATTTTCGTACCTGGACTCAGGTGGCGGGCTCGTTCGCCGGGCGGAACCGAGTAGGCCAGCATCTTGCGCACCGTGTCCCGATGCAGACCGAACACCCGGGAGGCTTCCCGAACACTCATCCCTTCCGCCAGGCAGGCCCGCCGCACCCGAACGTACATCTCCACTGTAAACATCCATCTCACCCTCCAAAGGCTGGTAATCAACCTTATAGAAGGCGGTGGGCGGTACAGTATCACGACGCCGTATGCCGACGATCGTGCCGCCCACGTGGCACAATTTACCGCCGCCTTTTACACCACCAGTCCAATTCTCGGACATCCTACTGCTATTCTGTGAGAAACTGGTTTACCTCCTGCACACTCATGACCAACCCTTCGGGGATTCAAGGACATGCTGGCCCAGTTCCTTCTCAAATCTACCCATAGTACTGGGCATCTTACCTGCGCCTTGGTTTAGGTAGTTGGAAGAGGTATAAATCTTATCTCCCCCTTAACTTCGGGTCCCACACGTCCCGCAGGGCATCGCCCAAGAGGTTGAACCCGAACACCACGACGAAGATGGCGAGTCCCGGGAACATGGCGACCCAGGGGGCCGTCTTCACATGCTCCTCGGAGGCCCGCCTTAACATCCCACCCCAACTGGGGACGTCCGGGGGAACGCCTACCCCCAAGAAGCTGAGGGAAGCCTCGATGGTTATCGCCAGCCCCAGGTAGTAGGTGGCTACCACCAGGGCTATCGCCATGCAATTGGGGGTGATGTGCCGGAATACCAGGCGCAAGGGGGAAGCCCCGATGGCCCGGGCCGCCAGTATGTAGTCCAACTCCTTGGTGGTCAGCACCTGGGAGCGTACGGTTCGTATCACCGGTGCCAACATCCCAATTATGATGGCGATCATGACGTTTTGCAGGGATGACCCCAGCACCGCCACAATTGCCAGGGCGATTATGAGGCCCGGCAAGGCCATCAGCGAGTCCACCAACCTCTGGAAAGCGAGGTCTATGAAGCCGCCCGCGTAGGTGGTGACCACCGCTAGGATGAACCCCAGGGTAATCCCCACCGCCACGCTGCCGAAGCCTATGTACAATGAAATGCGCGCCCCGTGGATTACCCGGCTCAGCACGTCCCGGCCGGCGTGGTCGGTACCCATTATGTGGCCTTGCTGCGGTCGCAGGTGGACATTCTCCCGGCCCAGGCTCTCCTTGGGTTGATAGGGGGCAACGACGTTGGCCAGTATGGCCATTATGATGAGCAGAATGGTAATTGTGCCCCCCGCAGCCCCCAGGGGCTTGCTCCGGCAGAAGCGCAAAAGTCCGGCTCCAACATCCTGACCCCCAGCTGCGACACCGACTCCCGCACGGGTCAATGCTGACCTTTCAGATCTCTGTTGCTCTAACATTATCGTCCTACTTTCAAGCTATCGAGATGGCTCCGTGGCTCGAATCGCCGAGGGGAATTTGGCCGAGGTTCCCGGCTACGGCCTCACTGGTACCGTACCCTGGGGTCCAGAATGCCGTAGAACAGGTCGATGATCAGGTTCAAGGTCAGCACCACTGCCGCAGTGAGCAGAACCACCGCTTGGATTACGACGTAGTCCCGGTGGATGATGCTCTCTATCAGGAAGGCCCCCAGGCCCGGTACGGCGAATATGGTCTCGATGATGATGGTGCCGCCCAGCAGACGGGCGAACTGGTAGCCCAACACCGTGATGACGGGCAGGATGGCGTTCTGGAGTGCGTGCCTGCCTAGCACCTTGGTTTCGCGCAGCCCCTTGGACCGGGCCGTCCTCACATAGTCTTCCCGAAGCACCTCCAGCATGGAGGAGCGGGTTATCCTGGCGGTGAAAGCCAGATCGTGAAAGGCGATGGCCAGAGCCGGGAAGAAAAGCTGCTTCAGGTTGAGGATGGGGTCCTCCCACAGGGTGGCGTAACCTAACGGAGGCAACCAGTTGAAGACGTAGGCCAAGAAGTAGATTATGAGGATCGCCAACCAGAAAGTCGGCAGGGCTATCCCAATGAGGGTCAGTGACCGGCAGACGTAGTCGGGCCAAGTGTCCTGCCTCACGGCGGAAATCATGCCCATCGGCACGGCCACGACAAAAGCCATGATGATGGCCATGATGGATAATTGCAGGGTAACGGCAAACTTGTCCCGGATTTCGTCGGTGACCGGCTGCCGGTACCAGATGGAGATTCCCAAATCACCGCGCAGGGTATTCCACAGCCAGTCGAAGTACTGGATATGAACGGGACGGTCCAAGCCCAGTTCCTGGCGCAGCTTTTGCAGGTCCTCCTCGGTAACCGCTCCCGCCCCTTCCTCGCCGGTGAGGATGAACAGCGCAGCATCACCGGGGACCAGGAAGAAGAGGGCAAACACGATTACGGTAGTCAGAAGTATGGTGGGAATGAAGAGGCCTATCCTCCTCAACACGTAGCCTTTCATCACTCCTCCCGACGGTTCGGTGACCTCTCCATCCTGGAACTGGGAGTCAAAGGTCACTGTCTATGCTTGGCAGTTCTCACTGGTCTGGGTTGGACAATGTTCCCTTTGTCCTGGGGCACCGTGTTAGTGCCCCAGGACAAAGGGTCTGGCGTCAAGATCGACAGAAGGGAAGGCCCGTTACTGGATGGGGGGAGCGTCCGGCCCGAGCAGCTCCGCGTCCGGGTCCCACCAAACGTGCTCCCAGGTCCAGATGGTATGCGGGTGGTAGGGCGGCCGGAAATTCTGCAACCGGTAGTCGATGATGCCGCTGCTGGCGGTCCAATAGAGGGGAACGTAGTGGCTCTCCCCCTCGTTGAGAATTTCCGCCATCTCCCGGAACAGTTCCCGTCGGACCTCCGAGTCCAGTTCCCTCCCCTGCAACTCCATCAACTCGTCAAAGCGGGGGTGGGACCAGTTATGAGGGTTGCGGAGGGTGTCCTGGAAGAACCATTGGGCCAGCACCGTTTCCGGCTCCTTGAAGTAAAGGCCGGTGCCGATGGTGCTGAGGTCGTGGGTGCCATCCCGCAACTGGGCGTAGAAAGTAGCCCGGTCGGCAACCTGAAGTTCCACATCGATGCTGAGCTTCTCCCTCAACTGGTCCGCCAACAGCTCGCTGTCGGTCCGTGAAAACTTGGCCTGATCCACGTTGTAGGTCAGCTTGAACCCATCGGGGTAGCCCGCTTCGCTCAGCAGCCGTTTGGCCTCCATCAAGTCGTCGGGATGCGTCCCGCCTTCGGCGCTGACGCGAAAGCCTGGCAACGACAGGACTTCTTCCTCACTGAGGGCATAGCCAGGCGGGAAGAAGTTGCCAAGCAAGGCTGAACCACCCTGGGAAATCTCAGCGATCTCGTGGCGGTCCACGGCCAGGTAAATCGCCTTACGCACCCTGGGGTCATCCAGCGGCGGCCGGTTCCAGTGGAACCAGAAACCGTAGACACCGGCGGCGCCGCCCTTCAGAACCCGCATCTTGCCGCCGGTCTCCCTCTGCACCTGCTCCACGTCCGCCAGCAGGATGCCGCCCAGGGCGTACCGTCCCATAACCTGCTGGGTCTTGAGGGTGGCCAGACGCCGGGCGTAGTCGGTGATGATGAACACCTTCATGCCGTCAGCATAGGGCATGGGATCCTTGAAGTAATCGTCGTTGCGGTCGTACTCGTAGGAGTCGCCTTTCTTCCAGGCCCTGAACTTCCAGGGGCCGGAGCCGAAGGTGTTCTTGAAACAGCAGTTGAAGTCGTCCTGGCTCACGCTCTCCAAGGCCTTGGGATACATCTTGTAGTAGTCTGCCGCCAGCCAGCCCAGAGCCGTCGCTGAGGGGAACTTCAGGGGCATCAGCACCGTTTTGTCGTCCACTGCCACGGCGGTCTGGTACTCGTAAAAGGTACGGATGGCGGTGACTCGGCCCCGCGTGACGTCGGGTTGCGCCATTCGGTTGAGGCTCCAAACGATGTCTTCGGCAGTGACCGGGGTGCCGTCGTGCCAGTTAGCATCGTTCAGGCGAAACAGGAAATTCTTGCCTCCATCCTTGATCTCCCAACTCTGGGCCAAGTCGCCGATAACCTCCTTCGGCTCCCTGGGGTTGTACATCAGGAGTTGGTTGAACCGAGGGCCAGAGGGCATAAGGGTAGTGGTGGAACTGGCCCCATAGTGCAGGTCCAGGAACCCGGGGTTGGCCCGGTGCAGAAAGATGAAGTCCCCATTGTAGTGGTGGTCGGCGCCAATGCTCACCCAGTCGGCTCTCTCCGTCTTGTGAACGCCGGCTACTGGGGTGGCGAACACCACCTTCTCTATTGGGACCTCTTTTTCTACTATTATCTCAACTATTTTTTCCTTTTCTACTTCCACTTGGACTACCCTGGTAACTTCTACCTCCTTCTCGACGACCCGCGGTTCCGCCTGTTGGACGGGTTGCGCGGTAGAGCCGCAAGCGATAATCAACAGGACTACCAGGGTCAGAGATTTTGTTGCCAACGCCCTAAGATTCTGGGTCCTCATGTACGACACTTTTGGGCCTCCTCAAAATGGCGGTTGGGACAGTAATCGACCTACGTAACTGGTAATGAAAACAGAGATCGAAACAGATGTCAAGGGCGTAATGCGATTTCGCTACTCGAAAATCATTTTGTTTTCGGCACAATGTGACCATTTTAGTGACGAATATAGCAAAACAGTGGAGCGGGAGGCTTACTACACTGCGCAGTGCGACCTCCGGCTGGGACGAGATGGATTTGGCCTCAAACGACGGCCATGGCGAGGATTACCAGGGTTGCGCCGATTGCTGCGCCTGTGCCAAGGCCGTATAAAATACCGAGCCCGAGGGAGCGTTTTTTGAGCATTCTCAGCAAGGCAAACCCGATGATGGAGACGACTGCGGCGTAGGCTGACGCGATAACTCCCATAGTAAGGATTGCTCCGAGCATAACGAGGCCCTCGTATCCGCCATGTTGGTCGCCGCTGAACTCGATTAGCAACACCGGGCGGGGCCAACGGCGAGAGGAATTCCCGTGACAAACAGCGCGATGAAGAATGGGATGGTGTTGATCGGTACCATGTTGCCGCCACATTCTCCGCAGGACTTAGATCCATGATGTCCTTCTCTGCCGCAGTTACCGCAGATCGGTGTCGGTGTGATGCGCATACTTCGTGTCCTCTTCTGAGTGTCGGTGTCGTTGTAAAAGGCGGCGGTAAAGTGGACCGCGTGGGCGGACGGTTGCTGACAAACGGCGGTTGAATCCTGTACCGCCCGCCGCCATCTATAGGGTTGTACTCGACCTTACGGATGGTGCGATGGATGTACAGAGTGGACGTATACCCGCGGGTTCGCCGGGCGGTGATGGTGGAGGGGATGAGCGTTCGGGAAGCCTCGCGGGTGTTTGGTCTGCATCGGGACACGGTGCGCAAGATGCTGGCCTACTCGGTTCCGCCCGGCGAACGAGCCCGCCACGCCGACCCAAGCTCGAGCCCTTCACCGGTGTGATTGACGCGATCCTGGAAGGCGATAGGAAAGTTCCCAAAAAGCAGCGCCACACGGCCAAGCGCATCTTTGAGCGATTGCGGGACGAGTACGGGTTCACCGGTCAGTACACCATAGTCAAGGACTACGTCAGGGAGCGTCGGCGGCGAGGACAGGAGATGTTCGTGCCGTTGTCCCACCCGCCGGGCCATGCGCAGTGTGATTTCGGGGAGGCGATGGCGGTGATAGGGTGTGTGGAGCGCAAGGTGCACTACTTCGTGCTGGACCTGCCTCACAGCGACGGCTGTTTCGTGAAGGCCTATCCCGCGGAGACCACCGAGGCCTTTCTGGACGGCCACGTGTCCGCGTTTGCCTTCCTTGGCGGTGTGCCCCAGAGCGTCCTGTACGACAAGACCAGGCTGGCAGTGGCTCGGAACTGGGCGACGGTCGCCGCCGGCGCACGAGGGCGTTCACCGAGCTGCAGTCCCACTACCTGTTCGAGGACCGGTTCGGTCGTCCCGGCAAGGGGAAAGTGGAGGGGATGGTGGGCTACGTGCGGCGCAACTTCCTGGTGCCGGTGCCCCGGGTGGAGAGTTTCGAGGCGCTGAATGCCCACCTGGAGCAAAAGTGCCTGCCGCTTTTGGAGCGGAAGACCGCCGCGCTGGATCAGGCCGCGCCGCTGCAGGGGTGGGATCTGCCCGAGGAGTATCCGACGCTGCGTCGGCTGCTGGAGGCGCGCATGGGCCGCCGTGGCAAGCGCGAATTCGTGCAGATACTGCGTTTGCTGGAGCACTTCTCCCATCAGGAAGTCCACCACGCCGTGAAAGATGCCCTTCGGCTGGGCGCCATCAGCTTCGACGCCGTGAAGCATCTGCTGCTGTGCAGGATTGAGGGCAGACCGCCCCGCCTGGATCTTGATCTGTATCCCTACCTGCCCCGGGTCAGCGTCAAGACCACCCGCGCCACGGACTACATGACCCTGTTGTCGGGGAGGGCGGCATGAGCAATAAGTTCACGCTGCTCCTGGAGCACCACCTCAAGGAGCTGAAACTACCCCCCTTCCTGAGGGAGTACCGCAAGCTGGCCGCCCACTGCGCCCAGGAAGGCACGGATCACCCTGACTACCTGCTCCGCCTCGCCGAACTGGAACTCATCGACCACCACCAGCGCATGGTGCAGCGCCGCATCAGGGCGGCCCGCTTCCCTGCGGTCAAAAGCCTGGACACCTTCGACTTCCTGACCATCCCCTCGGTGAACCAACCGCTGGTAATGCAACTGGCCCGGTGCGAATACGTCGAGCACAGAGAAAACGTCATCGCCATCGGCAACAGCGGCACCGGCAAGACCCACATCGCCCTGGGCTTGGGCTTGGCCGCCTGCCAGCGGGGCATGTCCGTGGGTTTCACCACCGCCGCCGCACTGGTCCACGAACTTATGGAGGCCAGGGACGACCGCAGACTGCTCAACCTGCAGCGGCAACTGGCTCGTCTCAAGCTGCTCATCATCGACGAGTTGGGCTTCGTGCCGCTGTCCACCACCGGCGCGGAACTGCTCTTCGAGGTCTTCAGCCAGTGCTACGAGCGAGGCTCCATCCTGGTCACCACCAACCTCCCCTTCGACGAGTGGACCGAGGTCTTCGGCTCGGAACGGCTCACCGGGGCACTGCTGGACCGCCTCACCCACCATGTGCACATCATCGAGATGAATGGTGACAGCTATCGGCTAAAGGGCAGCCGGCAGAACGCTGTCTCATCGCCTCCGGGAGAACCGGCCGACGCTTAGGACACCGCCAACGCCACCCCCGCTCAGTCCCCTGGCCAACACAGTCGCCAGTCTGGTCAAAGCCGTCAGGCATTATCCCCGTGGTACGGCTTTACTACGCCACAGTGGTCGTAGGTCAGGGAAAATGTCCGGGTAAGTGTTCAGCGAAAATGTCACTCCGTTACGCTGCCATGGTATCCGATGTCGACGGATTGGGCACCATCCGCTGCTTCCATCCTGGAGGACCTCCGGCCTCCAGATAACTCCTGACGGTGGACCTGTGGATGCCCAACTCCCGTTCGATTGCCCGCAGCGACCTGCCCTTGCGCCAGGCTTTCTGGACCGCCTTCCATCTCTCCCTCTGAAGGAAGGTCGGCTTGCGCGGGGCGACGGTTGCGGGTCGCGCGGCGGCGACTTCACCATCGGTGCAGTCCGGTTGATCCGCCTCGGGTTCCTGACTTGAGACCAGCGGAGCCAGGTGCGCTGTCCAGCGTTCATCCCAGTGGTTTACCCCGATGGGCGCAACCGGAGAGACGGCGGGAGGCTGGTGGCCGTTGCGGAGGGATACCGGGCTTGGCGGGGCCTCCTGAGCAGCGATGATGCGCCCCTCGTGGCGTACCTTGAGCTGACCATCCAGTCCCTCCAGGACTTCCACCGTCGCTCCGGCATAGCTGGGGCGTTCCGGCGCCGGCAGCAGTTGGAGTGTCCGCAACTGGAACCGCACCGTGTTGTCCCGGTCCACCTTCCTGCGGTGCTTGAAACACAGAACCTGTTCCAGGCATAGCTCCGGGTCCAGCGGTCGGAACGCTGGCTCGGAGCACTGCGGGGGAACGCCGAAGCGCCGGTTGAACCGAGGCACAAACTCATCGAGCACCGCCTGTGCCTGCTCCAGGGTGGTTGCGCCGGCCAGCCGCAGTTCGGCAACCAACCGGTCCTGAAAGGTGCCTCCGGTTCGCTCAACACGTCCCTTGGCCTGGGGCGACTGGGCGAAGATCATCTGGGTCCCCAGCTCATCCATGGCCCGGCTGAACTGGGTGGGCCCTGCAGGGAGGCCGGGTCCCGGCGTGTGCTTGAACACGGCGTGGAGATCGGTGTAGAGGGCCACGGGCACGCTGCGATGCTCCACCAAGGCGCGGATCAGCAGGAAGTAGCTGCGAGCGTCCTCATGCTCACAGAACCAGGCGCTCACCACCTGGCCGGTAGCATCGTCCACCGCGATCAGCAGCGTGAACGGCGGGGCCTGATCCCCCAACCACGGGTGATAGCTGCCGTCCAGCTGGATCAGCATGCCCTCCTGGGGCATCCGTTGCCGACGGACTCGGTGTTTGGGTGGACGGCGGCGCCGGGGACTGCTCAGTCCAGCGTCCAGCAAGACCCGCCGCAGGGTGGTCCTGCCGATGTGAATGCCTTCCCGCTCCGCCAGCAGTTCCGCGAGGTGGGTGTGGTTGACGCCAGCGTACCGGGTCCGAGCCAGCTGCGCCACGTCGACGACCAGCGCCTCGGGCGTGGCGTTGACGGGTCGGCGACCGCGGTGGCCATGTGCCAAAGCCGCCGCGCCGCGTTCACGGTAGGCCGCCAGGATGCGGCGGGTGTGGCGGGAAGTTACTCCCATCAACTCGGCTGCCTGGTCCAAGGTCATGTGCTCTGCTGCCAGGCTGTTGAGAACCTGAAGTCTGCTTTGTTCTTTTGGGGTCAATGTCACATTCTCCATGATGTGACTGTGATGATGGGTCCCGGCCATCTCGACAGGGTCTGACCCTTGATGTGACTGGCACGAATGCCTTCAAAATGATCTGTCGGCCCGATCCGAGATGGCCCAGACAGTGCCGACAGCCTCGGTGAGCAGTGACCTAATAGGAGCCTGGCTTCAAGCCCCATCGCAGTCTTGTCCGCTCACCTGGCTGGCGTGCCAACCGCGGCGTCATCTCCCAGGAGGTAGCAATGATAGGAGTCCCCGGTCGCGAAGGTAATCGCGATGTTCAGGTGATCATCGGAGTCGACACACACCAAGACGAGCACGTTGCGGTGGCCATTGACCGGCTAGGTGTCCGCCTCGGCGAACGTCACGCGCCAGCGACTACGCACGGATACGGAGAACTCGAATGGTGGTCCCTGAGTTTGGGGGAAGTTCGCGCCTTCGGGATCGAAGGCACGGGTTCCTACGGCGCTGGCATCGCCCGTTTCCTAACCGGTCGCGGATACACCGTCGTCGAGGTCAACCGACCCGATCGGTCCACCCGCTACCGGAAAGGGAAGAGCGATCCCACCGATGCGGAGATGGCAGCCCGGTCGGTTTTGGCCGGTGTAGCAGATGCCACGCCCAAGTCGGGTCAGGGCGAAGTCGAAATGATCCGCATGCTCAAGAGCACCAAGGACTCGGCCGTCAAGGCCCGCACCCAGGCCATCAACCAGATGAAGGCTCTGGTTGTCACCGCCCCAGCCGAACTTCGCGAAACCCTCGACCGTCTCCCCGCTGGTGCCCTCACCGCCCGGTGCAAGAGTTTTCGTCCCGGTCGTCTGGACAATCCCACGGCGGCGGCCAAGTACGCTCTCCGCTCACTGGCCGGCCGCTACCGCCAACTGAGTGAGGAGATCCACGACCTCAAGGCCGAGCTGGAACGCCTCACCCAGACGGCATCGCCGACGCTGGTCAGCATGTTCGGCGTAGGACCTGACACGGCGGCGACCCTCCTGGTCACCGCTGGGAGCAACCCGGAACGCCTCCATTCCGAGGCTGCCTTCGCCGCGCTGTGCGGGGTGAGTCCGATACCTGCTTCCTCCGGGAAGACCAACCGGCATCGCTTGAACCGAGGTGGCGACCGCCAAGCCAATGCGTCTCTACACCGCATCGTCGTGGTCAGGCTTCGTTACGACCCCCGCACCAAGGCTTACATGTGCCGCCGCACCGGTTGAGGGAATGAGCAAGACCGAGGTCATCCGTTGCCTCAAACGCTACGTTGCCCGCGAGGTCTTCTCCGCTCTCCAGAACTCCGCCGCAATAATCAGCAGCGTAGCTTGACATCTATAGGAGCATCATTATCGCTGGCCAGTTAGCCCGAATCCACCGACGGGATGTAGCGGTGGCGAGCAGACAGTGTATGCGGGACACGGGAAAGCCGCGGTGAGGCTTGGACCCCAATGAAACGAACTGGGCGAGGGATGTTGCAGCCGCGCGATGGGGATGACGACGGCCAAATGGGGCGGCGGAGGGCGAGATCGTCAGGGCAGACGGTAGCCGGAGGCACTCAGAGCAGGGCCTGGCGCGGGTCGGCGAGGCGTTTGAGTAGCCTGGGGGACGGGTCAGACCCCGTGGGCGGCGTCAGGAAGGAAGTGGCAGGGCGCGCAGTCGGGCCAGGGCGCTACTGAACTGGTTTTGCCAGGGCCAGCTGTGGGGCAGGTGCAGGGTGAGGCGGCGCGCCTTGCGGGTGAGCCGTCCGGCGAGAGAGAGGAAGCGTCGTCGGAGGGTCTTGGTGGTCAGCACCGGCTCGCCCAGGCCGATGCGCGTTGTCCAGCGGGCCAAGTTGTAGGCCATGACCTGTACGGCCAGCCAGGCGGCATTGGCGGGGAAGCGCCCCGAGGGGAGATGATTGAGCCCGACGCCGTACTTCAGGTCGCGGATGGCGTTCTCGATCTCAGCGTGGCGGCGGTGGTCGGCCTCGAGATCCAGGGTGTCGCCCTCACGGTCGGTGATGAAGGCGTGGTAGCTGTAGTTGGTAAACAGCGCCAGTTGGGACCCGGGCGTGAGCTTGACACGGTGGACGATGAGCCGCACCGGCACAGCGTCGGGCTCCCCCTGGAAAGGAGTGTATTCAGTCTCGGCCACAGCGGCGGCGCCCTCCATCCAGTAAGGTATGGGCGTCCAGTCCCCCTCGGGTATGGCCTCGATGAGGTTACGCAGGCCTTGGTGCTGGCGGACGGTGATGGAGAAACGGACCTTCATCTTTCGGCAGGCGGCGACGATGGCATGGGTGTAGAAGCCGCTGTCGGCCCGCATGGTGAGTGGTCCGGTGGCTCCGGCATGGCGCACCCGGCCCACCATCTCCCGCAGGAAGTGGGCCGCGCCTCGGGCCGTGTTGGCGCGGCCCTCACGCAGCCGTGCCATCAGCACGTCGCCGGTGCCCGCGGCCACGGCGAGGATCGGGTGATAGCCTCGCTGGCCGGTGTACCCATGGTGGCGAGCTCCCTCCTTGCACAGCCCGTAGGTCTCGCAGAGGGTGGAGTCCAGGTCGATGGTCAACGGACCGTCGCCGGGTCCGGCCCCTGCGGCCCACGCCCGGGCCAGCAACTCCCGGCTCACCCGGTCCAGTTGCCGCGCGTGGCCCCACCGGAAACTCCGCAGGAAGGTCCCCAGGGTGGATGGCGCCTTGACCACACACCCCAGCACCCGCACCGTCCCGCCCGCAGCGCATCGGCGTCGTCAATGCAGTCGCCGCCCGCCAGCGCCGACGCCACCAGGGTTAGCATCTTGTCGCCAGCGTTGGCTCGTCCGGGCACATCCCCCAGGTCAACGTGGCAGTCCACCAGTTCACCCAGGCCCAGGTGCTGGGCCAACGTGACCGGAAGGAGCAGCCCAGCATTGGCCACCAGGCGGCGGTCGTCGAAGGTGATTTGGATGCGGTCGGGGTGCTCAAGTGGTAGCATCTTCTGGGTGCTCCTCGTTTCGGGTCGGTTTTCTGTTTCAAAAACCATTATCCCCGAACACGGGAGCACTTTCTTACCCCTTCAGTACGCCGACACAGTCATATCTTCGGTGGATTGGGGGTTAGTCGGGACCTTTTCGCTGGACGTCGACACCACGTGGTACGCATTGCCGCCGCCCTTGACAGGAGCCAGCAGTAGGACCATTCTTGGTCGAGGGGTTGCCATGGAACAAGTCCGAGTGTGCCGTTTCTGTGGTTACATTGAGGCGGTGCCCGGTTCGCACAGGTGCGCCAACTGTGAAGCCTTCTCAGGCATGATATCCGTTCCCCGGGCCGAGGCGGAGCGGCTGTCCCGCAACCGTAGATTCGGCTTTCTCCGTAGCCGCCTGCTCATACTGGGGATTGCCCTGGCAGGTACCGCGCTCTTGGCCTTCTGGGTATCCTCGAACTACCTGGGACTGGGCCCCAACCCTCCTGCTGCCTCCACAGATGTTGCGCCGACCCTGGACCCTAGGGACTGGCCGCAGGCGAGGCGCACCGGGGAAGGCACCGGGTTCACCCCAAACCCTGTCCCATACCCCCATGAGATTAAGTGGTCCTACAGTTCAGGCGGCCCCCTGCTCAACCCACCAGCCGTGGCGGGCGACCTGGTTTACCTTACTACGGAGACGGGCAAGCTCGTCGCGCTGGACCGGACAACGGGCTTACCGGTCTGGGAGCATATTACAGGCTTTCCTTCAAGCTCTACCCCCGCCGTGGCAGGGGGGCTGGTGGTCTACGCCATTCGGCCTGGCCGGGTACTGGCCGTGGATGCGATGACGGGAGCTCTGCAGTGGGACAGGGACATGGGGAGCCCCATCCTGGCCTCCCCTGTTGTCCGCGATGGCACCGTGTACATTGGAGTGGGAGACCACAAGCTTTACGCCCTGGATATAGCCAGCGGAGCTGTGCTGTGGAGCTTCGCCACCGATGACTGGGTGCTAGCGGCAGTCTGCCTCGCCGACAACGCTCTCGTAGTGGTCTCCAAGGACAACTTGCTCCATGTGGTGGACACTAATACTGGGCGGCGGCGCTTGGTGTATGACACCGGCAGGGCCAGACAAATCCTGGGCGGACCGGCTATCCAGGCTGACCGGGTGTACGTCGGGTCCCAGAAGGGCCGCGTGTGGGCCATAGACTGGCGGGAACGGTCCCTACCCTGGGACCGCTTCATCCTCCTTTGGAAGACTACCTTTCACGTTTGGGGCTGGCTGCCCCATCCGCCGTCGCAGCGGGGAAGTGTATGGGGGGCCCAGGTCGAAGGTGACGTGGCCCAATCGCCGGCTGTCGCCGGCGGGAGAGTTTACGTTGCCAGCGTCTTAGGCGTGGTCTCTGCTTTGGGGGCATCCTCGGGAGAGGTGCTGTGGCAAACGGACATGGGGAGTCCGGTGACCACTGCCCCCACCGTGGCGGGACCTACCGTCCTGGTTGGTACAGAATCAGGTACGGTTGCCGGTTTGGACGCCCTCAACGGACAGTTGTCGTGGGGATTCGAGACAGGAGGCAAGATAACCGGCAGTCCTGTGGTGGCTGCGACAACCCTGTATGTCGTCTCCCATGATGGCAACCTCTACGCATTGGAGGCTGTCCCCTAATATTACAACGACGGTTGGTATGGTAGGATAGTTGGCGAGTTAGCGTAGGCCACGGGAGGTGGGGTAAGGTGGCAGATGCGGCGGCTTTGGGGCAGATGTGCGGGGCCTTTCAGGATTTTCACGCTTACTTCAGTTCGCTGTTTGGCCGTCGGGAATCGCGGGAGCACGGTCAGAACTATCTCCAAGCCCTGCTGGTGCAGTCCCAGGACCGGCGCAACGCTGAGAACCTGTCGGAGTCAGTGGGCGTATCCGCCCGGGGATGCAGCGTTTTCTTACCGAGGCACCTTGGGACGACGACCTGGTGATGGGCCGGCTCCAGGAGTACCTGGGGCCCCGGCTGGAGCATCGGGAGGGGGTATGGGTGCTGGACGGCAGCGACTTTCCCAAGCAGGGTGTGAAGTCGGTGGGGGTGGCGAGGCAGTATTGCGGCAGACTGGGGAAGGTGGCGAACTGCCAGGCGGGTATGTTCTTGGCCTACGTCAGCCCGTTGGGTCGGGCGTTGGTGGGCAAGCGGCTGTATCTGCCGGTGGGCTGGACTTCGGACGATGAGCGGTGCCAGGCGGCGTGGGTGCCGGAGGAGAAACGCAGCTACCGGTCAAAGACGGAGTTGGCGTTGGAGATGGTGGAACAGGCCTTGGCTCGGGGACACCTGCGTGCCGGACGGGTGGCTGGGGATGACGCTTTTGGGATGTCGCCGTTCTTTCGGGAAGGACTGTCAGCCTTGGGGATGGGTTACGTCCTGGACATTCCGGCGAACTTCACGGTGTGGGTAGTGTCCCGTCAAGTAGTGTAAAAGCGCGTCATCCCTTTTGATGTTGATCAGGCCGCTGCGTCCAGCATATTGGGCGTCGGCAGTGCCTCGTTGCCGGCGGCGTTGGGGATGGTGAGGTAGCGGCGGGCTTCGGCCCATTCGTCGTGTTGCTCGGCCAGCACCGCGCCCACCAGGCGCCGCGCCGACAGCCGGTTGGGGAAAATGCCCACCACGTCCCCTTTCGGGGGCAGGCTCTGCGGCGCCTTATCTCCCGGTTCAGCCGTTCCTGCGGGTTGTTGGACCACAGCTTCTGCCAGTGGGCCACTGGGAAGGCCGTGAAGGCCAGGATGTCCGGCGCGGCATCCGCCAGCAGTTCGGCCACCTGGGCAAAGGGCTCCCGGAGTTGTTCCACCACTCGGTCCAATTGGCCGTGGACCTCGGCAGGAGACAGTTGCTGGTAGATGGTGCGCACCATGCGAGAAGGTCCTGGGTGGCCACGCCGGGTTGGGCACGCTTGGGCACTCGGGTGAGCAGGTTGGCCATGAAGTGGGTGCGGCAGCGCTGCCAGCTGGCCCCAGTGAACACCGCGGCGATGGCGTTCTTCAGCCCCTGGTGGGCATCGGAGGTTACCAGCTCCACCCCGCTGAGGCCCCGAGCGGTCAGCGACCGCAGGAAGGCCAGCCAGAACGCGCCGTCCTCGCTGGTGCCCACGTCCATACCCAGGATCTCACGCTGCCCTTCGGCATTGACCCCCGTCGCCACCACCACGCAGACGTTGACGATGCGACCGCCCTCCCGAACCTGCTGGGTCAGGCCGTCCAGCCACACGTAGGGGTAGGGACCACCGTCCAGGGCCGACCCAGGAAACTCTCCACCACTTCGTCCAGTTGCTCGCAGATGCGCGACACCTGGCTGCTGGAGATGCCGTCGCAACCCAGGGCCTGGATCAGATCGTCCACCCGCCGAGTGGACACGCCTTCTACGCCTGTCCTGAGCCTGCCGAAGGGTAGGCTTGCTGGATGACGGCCAGCAGGGCTTTCTCGCTGCGCCGCCGCGGTTCCAGCAGGCTGGGGAAGTAGCTGCCTTCCCGCAGCTTGGGAATGTGCAACTCCATGGTGCCCACCCGGGTGTCCCAGGTGCGGTTGCGGTAGGTGACCCGCTCCGGGCTGCGTTCGCCGTGCTCAGCGCCGATCTGGGCGGAAACCTCGGCTTCCATGATGCCGTCCACCAGGACCCGCAGTGCTTCCCGCAGCAAGTCCACGTCTCCGTCCATACCACGCTTGCGTAACAATTCCAAAAGATCCATTCTTTGCTTGACCACCGTCGTTCTCCTTGGTTGGGTTGTTGTGATTCCACAAGGATGACGCGGTGGCTAGCGTTTTGCCAACCGCCTAACTCTTACACCACTTCCTGGGACTCTACTCCGGGAGCAATCTCGCTACGGTGGGCCAACGGCCTTGCTGGTGGACGCCATACGGTATCAGGCGGACGCCGCGAATGTGCCCTACCGGGAAGCCTACCGCCACGTGCTGCAGGCTGCCGGACGGCCAGCGCCAGCGCCACAATGCGCCGGCAGCGGGTGCGACGCTCGGACACCGCTAACGGAGCTGGGATTGTGTATCGTCTGCGACCTGGAAAGGGGTGCGTAATGGCTGGGAAACGAAAGCACAAGCCGGGCGATTATGTCCACTTGGCCGGAGACATGGATTCCAACCGGACGCTATGCGGCAAGGAACCGGAGGCAATCAAGGCGTGGAAGGCCGGACAGAATATTAGATTTTCAGTTACCGATCGGGCGGACACTGCGACGTGTCCGGCCTGTGTTGACCTGGTGGCGGTTGGCGAATCGTATTACGACGGGAACGGGCGGGCGTGGCAGTACGATACGGTTTTCTACCGCGATGACGTGGAATTGCCGCCTGAATTCTGGTGGGTCGAATGAGCGCCCGAAACGCCGCCGCCGGCGCATTCGGCAAGGCAACCCGGCCGGACGCCGAAGTCTGCGGATTCTGGCATACCAAAAGGGGCCGCAGGATGTTGCGGATGATGCGCCGCGCGTCACCTAGTGCCTGAAACCGAAAACAGGGGCCTTGCAGGACCTCTCACAACGCGGCAAAACAGCGATTCACAAACAGTTGAGGTAAACGACTATGACAAACGACCAAATGCGGAACTGGCAGCAATGCCACCCAGGTTGCAATTGTCCGGACTGCGAAACGATGATGGCGGCGGCGGTTGGGCTGGCGCGGGATATGTACCGCCGGATGATGGCGAATGCAGGTATCCGCGTGGCTGACCTCGACGCCAGTTTAGGGGCTCTACTCCACGAGCCGGAGAACGTCCGGCTGATTCACGATAACCCGCCTGGCTTTGTTGTGGGCATCTTTGAGGGCGTCAGTGTCCAGTTGGCGCAACTGGCTGAGGAGGGAGGATTGCCCGACGCGATAAACTAGGTTCCATACAGACTGACGGAATTTATAACCAGACTGACTCACCGGATACGGAGAATCGAGACAATGAAATTGAGCGTACAAAAGCAGCTCGACGCGAACAAGGTAAAGGCCGAAATGCGGGCGGCACTGCTCGACCGGCCGGATATGACGGAAGCCGAGCAACGCACCTGGAATGACAGGATCACCAAAGCCGACAACGAACACCTGGAAGCAGTGAAGTACGAAGCCGGAGAGGATGCCATCCTCGAGGCCGAGGGCGTCATTGCTGGCAGCCGGGTTACTGCGGAGCAGCGCGAATTTCAACGGATGTTTGACCGGGCCGACGGCGACCAATTCCTGCGCGATGCTGCCATCGGAAGCAACAGCGGCGGCGCTGCGGCGGAAATGCGTAAGGAACTGTTGCACTCTGACGACCCGATGCTGATTCCACTGGCTGCGCTGTTGCCCAGCGATGCGTTTGCCCAGAGGAACGCCGAACAGCGGGCGGACGTGTCAACGTCGCTGGGCAGCGACTACGGCGGAACCTCCGTTGAGACTCTGGCAGCGCGGGTGCAAGCGAGGATGACGGTTACTCGAGAGGATTTGAGCAACGTACCTGGCCTGTTGCAAGGCTGGCAAAACGACCTCCGGGGCGCGTTGACCATCGAACGCGATCGCATGGTGCTGAGTGGGCAGGCTACCGTAAACAATGTATCGCCGGCTGTCGCCGGTATCCTGATGGACGCCAACATCACCGACCCCACCAACCCCGGCGACATTGCCACCTACATTGACTATCTCAATGCGTTTGATGAGGTTGACACCTACTCGGATGATGGTTCCAACATCCGAGTCATCACCAATGCGGACGTTTTCAAACACGCTCGGGGGCTGTCGGTTGGGCCAGCGGCCAGCGCGTTTGGCCTGTTGCGGGACCGCGCCGAAATGGGCGCTGGCAGGTTCCGCCAAAGTGAAGCAATGCCGGCGACGGCGGCGACCATCGGCAAAGCTATCTCTGCCAGAATCGGACACCGTGGGGCGGTATCCCCGATCTGGAATCGCATTGAGATCATCAACGACCCGTACACCAACGCCAGCGAGGGGCTTATACACCTGACGGCCTATATGCTGACTAACGTAGGTATCGCGGATCCGAAAGTCTACCGCCACCTGGAATACAAGACCGCCTAACCGCTCGGCGGTATCCTGTCTGCCCTGGCTTACTCCGCCTAGGGCAGACTCATTCACCCACCGGAGGTAACTATGCTGAAAGAATACCCACGCAAGACCCAAAAGGCGTACTGCAACTTGTGTCGCTGCCAGACCGACCACGTCATAACGACGGGGCGCTGTTGCAAGTGCGGGACGCGGATCGGGGAGCATCGCTAGATTGACCGCCCGAAGGGGCGGGCTGGTGCTAACGTACACCAGCAGAGGGGCGTTAGGTATCCAACATCCACCTAGAAATCTGGCCGGAAACCCCCAATCTCCCCAAGCCGTTATTTTCTTGGCGTCGATTACCGATGTAATGATGGGATATTAAAACGCGTTGCATGCACGAACACGTCGTGCACAACCGTATTACGTCTTTCAGGCGCGGTGCTAAACCCTGCCAATTGGCTTTCCGGCCGGGTCTCTAGTATTACAACGACGGATTCCCCAATATTTTGGCTGACCCTTCGTATTTGGCCCAGAGCGAGCTATCGTAGTAGGTTCACGGCAGTACGTTGTCAGGTTCAAGTTGTTCTCGAAAATCACCCTTCCAAATAAACTGTCGTTGTGATACTAGTACCGTTCACAGGTAGATTTGTAATAATATGAGAAGGCAGCCATACTGGGGCACGATCTTTGTGTGAGGAGGTGCCCAGCCATGGCTGCCATCAAGTATAAAGTCGCGCTGACCGAGGCCGAACGTTCCCGTCTCAATGAGGTTTCCCAGCGAGGCAAGGCGTCAGTGCGCACCGTCAAGCGGGCGCTCGCGTTGCTCAAAGCTGACCAAGGGCTTCGGGACCGTGAGATAGCCGATGTGCTGTTGGTCAACGCCGCCACGGTCGCCAGAACGCGGAAGCGGTACGTGGAGGAAGGACTTGAGGCCGCCATCAATGACCGACCGTGGCCGGGCCGGGAGCGCAAGCTGGACGGCCGGCAGGAAGCGCACCTGATCGCCTTTGCGTGCAGCGCAGCACCCGAAGGTCACACGCATTGGACACTCCAGTTGTTGGCCGACAAGGTGGTAGAGTTGGAGTTTGCCGAGAGCATATCCCTGGAGACGGTGCGCCAGCTGCTCAAAAAAACGAACTCAAACCCTGGAAGAAGAAGGAGTGGTGTATCCCCAAGGTGAGCGGGGAGTTCGTGGCGCGGATGGAGGACGTGCTGGACCTGTACCACCAGGAGTACAACCCGGAGCGTCCGGTAGTGTGTTTCGACGAGACCTCCCGGCAATTGACCGGGGAGGTGCGGCCGCCCATCAAGGCCGTCCCCGGGACGGGTGGCACGCTATGACACCGAGTACCAGCGGAACGGGACCCGGAACCTGTTCATGATCTGCGAGCCGAAGGGTGGCTGGAGACATGTGGAGGTGACCGGGCGCCGCACTGCCGTGGACTTCGCGCACCAGATGGGGTGGCTGGTGGACGAGGCCTACCCTGATGCCGAGGTGGTCAGGCTGGTACTGGACAACCTCAACACCCACCAGCTCGGCTCGCTCTACGAAGCATTTGAGCCGTGCGAAGCCCGGCGCATCGCGCAACGCCTCGAGTTTCATTACACTCCTACGCATGGCAGCTGGCTGAACATGGCTGAGATCGAGTTGAGCGTCTTCAGCAGAGGGTGTCTGAACCGCCGTATCAGCGATGAGGCGGAGCTGCGACGAGAGGTTGCGGCCCTCGAACACGAGCGCAACGCCGCAAAATCAGTCATAGACTGGCGGTTTACCACCCAAGACGCTCGTAGTAAGCTCCAACATGTCTATCCTACAAAACCAGATTGAAACGGTACTAGCCCTACCCATATTTGAACCTCTGGTAGACCACGGACTGCAGCAGATCGACGTGCGGCCGTGGGTCGGCGACGAGGAAAAAATTCGCCGCGGCCGGCGCCCAGCCCCAGAGGCTTGGGATAACTGGCCCTATGTTGAAACCCACCCCGCGCACACCTACGCGGGGCTTTTTTTCGACATTGACGAGCCAGACCGCTGGGAATACGAGGTCGACGGGTCCTGTCCCAACTGGCAGATCCGTAAGGAAGGGTTACAGACTACCTACCACGTCGCGTACACCCTCGAGATCCCAGTGGCTAGGCACGACGCCGCCCAGTACCGGATCATCCAGTACTACCGAGACATCTACGACGGCCTCAGCCTCCTCTTCGGTGCAGACCCCCGTTTCGACGGCATCATGGCCAAGAACCCGCTGCAGCCGCCGTCCGGATGCACCGTCGACTGGATCCGCCATGCGCCCTACAACCTCACGGAGCTGCGCGAATGGCTACCGGCCGAGATTCCCAAGCCGGTCTACACCACCGGCATCGGGCGAAACTGCGACCTATTCGAGCACTGCGTCAAATTGGCGCATCAACCCAAGTGGGCAAGGATCATCAACGACGAAGGCCACGCCGGCCGATGGCTAGACCACGTACGCCGGTTAAACTTTGCCGAGTACGCGGAGGATCCCTTGCCAGACAGTGAGTGCAAAAGCATCGCCAAGTCGTGCGCCAAGTACTGCATGCGCCAGTTCAGCGAGCACACGTTCAGCAGAATCCAGACGGCACGAATAACCCGACGCTGGCACCCTGGACAGAAGGGCTATTCGTATGAAGAGCGAGCCAGCACCTCAGCTCTGATGATGGACCTAGAAAGCTGGCCGGAAACCCCGATTCTCCCCAAGCCGTTATTTTCTTGGCGTCGATTACCGATGTAATGATGAGGTCTTGAAACGTATTGCATACACTATTACGCCGTATACGACTGTAATACGTCTGCATGGCGTAGTGCAAAACCCGGCCAATGGCTTTCCGGCCAGACCTCTAGGCTACACGAAGCCAGAGATCGCTAGCATCTTCGGCGTGACCGTGCGCACCATCGAACGAGACCTGGCCAAGAACAAGAAGAACGACGAACAAAGGTTCTGCGACATACTATAACAGGATAATCCCGCGAATGCGGCGGAGCCTGGTGGGGAAGTGGAGGTGGGGCAGGTGTAACCCGGGGTGGGGTAGGGCTCAGCCTAATTCCTACTTCACGTTATCCTCATCCTCTAGTCGAAACTAACCATTGGACATTATGCCAGCAACAACGAACCTGACGCTCTACCACTTCCTTTGTGCCGCACGCCGGTACGCAGAGCACTCTTTGATGATTCAGCAGGATCCGCGATACCAGCAAAGGGATTA